>NZ_JALQDN010000065.1:0-192662 GCF_023631205.1 Caballeronia sp. NCF2
ACCGGTGCCGACGCGCGTGCCAACCGGCACGCCAAGCTGTGCATTGGTGACGGCATCCGCCCAGTCGCCTCGGCCGGGGGGGGGGGGGGGGGGGGGGGGGGGGGGGGGGGGGGGGGGGGGGCCGCCCCCCCCCCCCGCGCCGCCACCTCCGCCGCCGCAGTTGATCTGCACGACCACGCCGTCGATCGACACCGGCCCGGCCGCATCGATCGCGATACCGGACGGCCCGAGCACGATGGTGTTGCCGCCCGCCTTGAGCGTGAGCGTCACGCCTGCCTCGATGGTGACGTTGGCCCCGCCCTTCACATCGACGTTAACACCCGCCCCCACCGAAATATTCGCCCCGCTTTTGTGTTGTGTATCGCCGCCGACATCGACGGAAAACTTGCCGCCGATGCGCGTGCGCTGGTCGCCCTGCACGGCGTCGCTACGATTGCCGCCGCAGCGCGCGAAGTCGTCCTGCTCGACGATTACATGGCGCTCGTTGCCGACGCGCGTGAGCGCGTCATGCTTGACCCAGGTTTCCAGATCGCGCTCGGCGTGAAAGAACAGTTGCTCGGCATGCTTCGTATCGTCGAAACGCATTTCGTTGAAACCGTTGCCGCCTTTCGTCGAATTGCTCCTGAGCGTCGTGCGCGCCATCTTCGCGGGCAGTTCGTAGGGCGTCGTCTGCGCGGCGTTGTAGACGCTGCCGATCACGAGCGGCTGATCCGGATCGCCTTCGATGAAATGCACGAGCACCTCCTGTCCGATGCGCGGCAGGAAGAACACCCCGTAGCCCTTGCCGGCCCACGGCTGCGCGACGCGCACCCAGCAGCGTTGCAACGATTCGCGCGCCGCTTCCGGTTCGAGCTGCTCCCAATGGAACTGCACCTTGATGCGGCCGTATTTGTCGGTATGGATCTCCGCGCCTTTCGGCCCGACGACCACCGCCGTTTGCGGCCCGGCGACGCACGCACGCGGCGTGCTGCGCGCGGCGCGAAATCCGGCGTCGCGCGGCAACGCCTTGAAAGCGCAATCGAAAACCGGCGGACGGTTGCGCGCATCGAAAGTCGAAAGATAGTCATCCGAATTGACTTCATACTCAGCCGATACGACGAGATATTCGCCGTTGTGCTGCGCGAGCGGATGGTCGCTCAACTGCACGGTCCCGCCGGGCCAGATGGCGCGCGCGGTCGTGCGCGCGCTCACGAAGACATTGGCCGCCTGATGCGCCTCGACGTGCGCGCGCGCAAGACGCTCGGCGTCTTCGTGGCGCTTGTAGCCGGGCGCGTGCTCCTGCATCGCGTAGACGGCTTCATCGAAACGCTTCGCGCGATGCGCGCGCGCGACGAGACCCTGTTGCGCCGATTGCGACGGCTTCTCGAAGTCGTAGTCGTTAATCTCGACGATACCCGTCGCCACTTCGCCGCCCGCCGACCATGCGTACAGCCATTCGTGCTCATGCGGCGCGCCGGTCTGCGCGCGAAACGGCAGCGCATTGCAATGCGGCGTCGGGGCATGCACCTGCGACGAATCCGTGAGGATCAGCCGATGCTTGCCGCCCCGATGCTCGACGTAGTAGTAAATGCCTTCGCGCTCGGCGATCCGGCTCACGAAATCGAAATCCGTCTCGCGATACTGCGCGCAGTGTTCAAGACTCGGATACGCCGCCGAGCACTTGTTCTCGAAGTCGATGTGATAGTCCGCAAGCACGCTGCCGATGATCGCGGGCACGGTCATCTGGTGAAAGAACCGGCAGTGCGACGCGCGCGTGAGCAGCCACATACGCGGGCGCACTGTCGCGCGATACATCGCCGGGAGATTGGGCTGCGTGCTCGCGGGCCGCGCCAACTCGAACGCGGTGACGATGCCGTTGTACTCGCGCGTGCCGCCGGAAGGAATCGCAAGCGACAGCGAGAAGTCGCTGCCGAGCATCCTCGCGATGTCGAGATTCGAGCGGTCCGCGAGCAGTTCGAGATCCCATTGCGCGAGACGTCCCAGCTCCTCGCGTCCGCGCATGCGATACAGCACGAGCGCGTTCTTGCCGAGCGCGCAGGTCGTCTGCGCGATGCGATCGGTGTCGGTGAGCATCATCGGCGGCCTCGTCATTCAGGGAATTTGCGTTGCGCATGTCGCCGGATCGGCGATCGTCACCACGCCGCCCCAGTTGCACACGCACTTCGACACGCTGTCGAGCGACGGCTGGTTGCCGAGCAGCACCGTGACCGCACCGGGCACCCACGGCGTCAGCGTCGCGGGCACGCAGGGCATCGGCGTCGGCGTGCCGAGGGCGGCGGCGGTGGCCGCGGCGACTTGCGGATTCGCCTGCGAGGTGCACATGCCGAACGGCATGATGTTCACGAGCGGCTCGTGGTCCATGATGTTCGCGGCAATCGACCCTTCGCAGCGCACGCGGTTGAGGGGCAGCACGACGAGCGCGGACGGCGTCATGCCGAAGGAGCATTGCAGCATCGCGCCCATGACGACTTGTTGCGGCATGGCTTTCTCCTCAATCGAACGAATAGGTGAAGTCGCCGTCGGATACGCCGACTTCGACTTTTGCGACGCTGCGGCCATCGACGAGACGGCTCAGGAATTCCGCGCTCACGCGCGGCAGCACGGTGTTGGTCAGAATTGCGTCGATCATGCGGCCCCCGCTCGCGCGTTCCGTGCAGCGTCGCGCGATCTGGCCGACGACCGCGTCGTCGTATACGAAGCTCACGCGATGCCGCTCGCCGATACGCCGCCCGATGCGCGCGAGTTGCAGGCGGATCACCGCATCGAGCATCGCTTCGTCAAGCGGGTAGTACGGAATCACGGCGACGCGCCCGAGCAGCGCGGGCGCGAACGCTTCGAGCAGCGGCTC
The DNA here is from genome assembly GCF_023631205.1 of Caballeronia sp. NCF2. Classification (NCBI taxonomy): domain Bacteria; kingdom Pseudomonadati; phylum Pseudomonadota; class Betaproteobacteria; order Burkholderiales; family Burkholderiaceae; genus Caballeronia; species Caballeronia sp. NCF2. Next base: position 2,849 of record NZ_JALQDN010000065.1, read on the forward strand.
CCGCAGCGCCCGCGCGATGTCTTCCGGCGACGGCACCGGAGACGACGCCTCATGCCCAGCGCCGCACATCCGCGTGATGAGTTCGGTGCCGACGTTCGTCGTGAGCAAGATCAGCGTGTTGCTGAAGTCGATCTCGCGGCCTTCGCCGTCTTCCATGCGGCCTTTGTCGAAAACCTGGAAGAAGAGCTTGTGCACGTCCGGATGCGCCTTCTCGAATTCGTCGAGCAGCACGACGCTATAAGGACGACGACGCACCGCCTCGGTGAGCACGCCGCCTTCGCCATAACCGACGTATCCCGGCGGCGCGCCCTTCAGGAGCGAAACAGTGTGCGCTTCCTGGTATTCGCTCATGTTCACGGTGACGACGTTGTCCTCGCCGCCGTACAGCGCCTCGGCGAGCGCGAGCGCGGTTTCCGTCTTGCCGACGCCCGAGGTGCCCGCCAGCATGAACACGCCGACCGGCTTGCAGGGATCGTCCAGGCCGGCGCGCGCGGTCTGTACGCGGCGCGCGATCATGTGCATCGCGTGATCCTGTCCGACGATGCGGCGATTCAGCGTCGCGGCCAGATCGAGCACGCTGGCGGCTTCCTCGCGCACCATGCGGCCGACGGGAATGCCGGTCCAGTCCTGCACCACCGACGCCACCGCGTGTGCATCCACGCCCGGCAAAATCAGCGGCGCTTCGCCCTGACGTTGCGCGAGTTCGTCGGTCAGGGCCTTGAGGTCCGCAAGCGCGACGGACTCGCCGCCCTCTTCGACAACCCGGCGCGCCTCGAGAATGCGCTGGACCAGCGCGCGCTCCGCTTCCCAGCGCGCGGTCAGATCGGCAAGGCGGATGTGCTCGACGTCGAGCCGCGCGGCGACATCGGCGGCGCGTTCTTCGGTGTCGATGCCGAGCGCCGCTTCGCGCGCCACGATCTCGCTTTCCGTCGTCCACGTCTCGATGCGACGCTTCGCATCGTCGATGGCGGGCGGCAGCGCCTGCTGACTCACCGCGACGCGCGCGCAGGCGGTATCGAGCAGGCTCACGGCCTTGTCGGGCAACTGGCGCGCGGGAATGAAACGATGCGACAGCTTCACCGCCGCCTCCAGCGCCTCGTCGAGCACCTGCACGCCGTGATGCCGCTCCATCTTGCGCACGAGGCCGCGCATCATCGCGATCGCGTTGGTTTCGGAAGGCTCGGGCACCTTGACCGCCTGAAAGCGCCGCGTGAGCGCCGGGTCCTTCTCGATGTGCTTCTTGTATTCGACCCACGTCGTCGCCGCGATGGTGCGCAGCGTGCCGCGTGCAAGCGCGGGCTTGAGCAGGTTGGCGGCATCGCCGGTGCCGGCCGCGCCGCCCGCGCCGACGAGCGTATGCGCCTCGTCGATGAAAAGAATCACCGGCTTGTCCGACGCCTGCACCGCTTCGATCACCTGCTTCAGCCGGTTCTCGAATTCGCCCTTCACGCTCGCGCCCGCCTGGAGCAGCCCGATGTCGAGCGTTCGCACGACCGCGTCGCGCAACGCGGGCGGCACGTCGCCGGCGACGACGCGCTGCGCGAAGCCTTCCACCACCGCCGTCTTGCCGACGCCCGCCTCGCCCGTGAGGATCGGGTTGTTCTGCCTGCGCCGCATGAGAATGTCGATGACCTGGCGAATCTCCATGTCGCGCCCGACGATTGCGTCGAGCTTGCCTTCGCGCGCCTCGGCGGTCAGATCGACGGTGTAGCGGGCGAGCGCGTCGTTCCGTGCGAGCGGCGCGGCGGGTTCCGCGGCGGGCGCAGACTGCGCTTCCGGCGAGCCGTCGAGCAGCGCGTCGAAGCGGGCGGACAGCGCGTCGAAGCTGATCTTCTCGAACTGGCGTGAAAGCGCGTAAAGCGCGTTGCGCAGATTCGGCGTGCGCAACATGCCGATCACGAGATGGCCGGTGCGTACCTTCCCGGCGTTGAACATGAGCGAGCCGAAGACCCAGCCGCGCTCGACGGCTTCGTCGACTTGCGCGGAGATATCGGAGACGGACGTCGCGCCGCGCGGCAGCCGGTCGAGGGCGGCGGTCAGATCGCGTTCGAGCGCGGCCTCGTCCAACTCGAAGTGCCGCACGAGGCGACGCACATCCGAATCCGCCGCGAGCAGGATCTGATGCATCCAGTGCGCCAGTTCGACATACGGATTGCCGCGCAGCTTGCAAAAGGCGGCGCCGTTTTCGATCGCGCGATAGGCAAGCGGATCGAGCTTGCCGAACAAGGCCATGCGGCTGATTTCAGTCATGAAGAGTCTCCTTGCGATGGCTCGTTTTCGCGTGCCCGGCGATCACGACCCGATGGTTGTCATGGACCGGCGCGCCGCTCGTGAGCCAGGTGTTCCGGCCCAGACGCGCGCCGCTTTTCGCATTCCCTTGCAGACGCAGCGGCGGCACGTCCTCGCGCTTCAGATGCAGCGCCACGTCCCAGTCGAGCGGATCGCGCACGTAGTTGCGGACCCAGTCGGCGAGCTTCGTGAGGCTGGTGCCGCCCGGCAGGAAACGCATGAAGTCGACATAGCCGAGCGGCCCGATCGCGATGCGAAACTTGTGCTGGCAATCCCAGACCCGCGTGCCGACGACCGTCGATACGCCGAGCCGCGCGCCGCCGAGGCGTGTGTGCGCGTCGTCCGGCAGCGCGATCCAGTGGCCGCGCCACGGTTCGATCGACGCGTTCACGCCGAAGAAGCGCGCGAGAATCAGCCGCAGCCCGTCGGCATGGCGCGTCGGCGCGGCGAGCACGCCCGCGAAATGGCGCTTGGCGGAGTCGGGCACGGCGTCGCGATCGGCGAGCGCGGGCGCGCCCAGACCGAACAGGCTGCCGACGTAAGCCGCGAAGCGATCGTCGCGCGGACGGTCGGCGCTCACGACCGGCTGAGCATCCGCCCATGCGCGGTAGAACAGCGACAGCATCCGGTGATGGAACACATCGAGAAAACGTGCGAGCGTCGGATCGTTCGCGTTACGCACGCGCTCGCGCACGTAGGCGGTCAGATGCGTCGGCAGCGGGCCGTTCGGTCCGAGCAGGCCGAGGAAATTGACCGCCAGCCGCCCCGGCTTGCCGTGCTCGCCCGGCATGTAATCGCCGAGCGTCGTCGCGTGAAAGATCAGCTCCGGGTCTTGCGAGAGCCGCACGGCGTCGTCGCGCGCGGACAGCGACCGGCCGAGGCGCGGACGCTCGCCATGCGCCCGCTCGATCAGCCGCAGCGCCTGGAAGAAGTCGAAGCGGCGGGCGTCGCGCGCGAGCACGCCGTCGATGGTCAGAGCGTCGCGCATCGTCCGGTCCTCGCTAGCCAGTGCATCACCGGACCGCGCGTGAGCGTCGCGACCTGGGTCTCGGTGAACGAGTTGATCGACACGTACTGCGCGAAAAACTGCGCGAGCACCGCGCCGAGCAGGAACGCGCTCCCGCCTTCGAATGCGGCGTCATCGAAGTGCAGGGTGATCGCGAGGCCGCGCCCGTAGACGATCGGCCCCGGCGACGGCAGCCGCCGCACGACCGGCGCGCACGACACCGAGCGCAAGCCTTCGACCTGCCGGTGCGCGGCGGCATCGTCGGCGGGACAGTAGAGCGCGAGCAGTTCGCGCAGCGCGCGGGCGCCTTCCTGCTCGTCCGTATCGACGAGCGACGCGTAATTGAGCGAAAGATGATCGAGCAGCCGCCACGCCGACGGCCCTTCCGCGAACGAAGGCAGCGGCCGGCTCGGGCCCGCGACGCAGCGCACGGCGGTGACGGGCGCTTCCGTCTCGAGCGTGAAATCGGTCGATCCCGCGCCGACCGGCATCGAAAGCGGCAGATCGCGGTTCGTGCACCACGCGCTGATGCCGAGCTGACGCACGTCGCCGCTTTCGGGCGCGCTCGACGCATCGACCAGCGCGATGAAGGCTTCGCTGCCGAGGTAGCTGCTGCGCGCGCCGTTCTGCAACTGCCGCACCGACGCGCGCCGCGACTCGCGCCGCAGTTGATAGAACGCGCCGCCCTCGCCCGGCATGTCGAGATCCTTCGCGCAGTGGAGCGGCCGATACTGCTTCCGCGCATCGGCGCCCGCGCCGTAACCGGTGACTTCGTCGATCTGATGGATCTCGTAGTCCATCGGACGCGTGCGGTCGACGACAACGTGATATTCGAACTCCGTCTCCGAGAGCGCGACGCGGTCGGTACGGCGGCGAAACAGGTTGATGGCGGGCGTGCAGTCGAGCGCGAAGTTCGACGCATCGACGGCGCGTTCGAGCGACGCGTCCGCCTGATCGAGCAGGATCACGATCTCCGCTTCCCGCCCGCGGCAGTGACGCAGCGCGTCGCGCAATCCGGTCACTTCGACGAACATGAAGCGCGGCGCGAAGGCGAAATACTCCTGCAGCAGCCGATAACCATCGAACGATTGCCGGCCGACCGGCAGAAGTGCCTCGTCATCGGCGAAACCGAGCGGCCGCAGCGCGGTTTTCGGCAACACGGCGACGGTGGCCGCCGCGCCTGCGTCGTTGCCCGGCTGGATCACCGCGACGCCGACGCAATGCGCGAGCAGCCGTTCGTGCAGCTTCGCCGGCAAGCCATCCGGGCCGCGCAGATAGAGCGCGAGTCGGTCGAGCGAAAGGCGCTCGAAGCCGAGCGCGCCGGTCGCGCGCAACCGCAGGCGCAATCCCGCCTTCACGCTTGCGGGCAGCGCAGGCGACGACGCGTTCAGCGAGCCCGCATGCGTGAAGAACTTCGCCTGCGCGATCTCCACAGGCCACAACGTGACCGCATGCGCGGTGCGAAATTCGCAGCGCGTCGACGCGGATTTGTCGAGCATGCCGCGCAGCGCGGTATGACGCGGCACGACGATGCCATCGGCGCTCGCCGCGAGTTGCGGATTCGCGTGATCGGCTTGAAGCTGCACGACCGTCATCGACGGCGTCGGCGCGAGATAGTGCGGATACGCCAGCTCCAGCAGATGCTGCGTGAAACGCGGGAACTCGGCGTCGAGCTTCATCTGCACGCGCGCGGCGAGAAAGCTGAAGCCTTCCAGCAGCCGCTCGACATACGGGTCCGCGCATTCGACGCCATCGAGCGCGAGCCGTCCCGCGATCTTCGGAAACGCGGCTGCGAATTCACCGCCCATCTCGCGGACGTGCTGCAGCTCCTGGCTGTAGTACCTAAGGAACGCGGGATTCATGCCGGTTGCTCCACGGCCCGAGCGTCGCAGACGCGCACATCGCCCGCTTCGAGATCGAGTTCCGTGCGCAGGAACAGGCGCTCGGGATACGGCTGCGACCACATGTCCGCCTCGATCTCGAAGCAGATCACGTGGCCGCCTCGCGTGCGCTTCGCGTCGTCGATCGCCGTCACGCGCACCGATTCGCGTGCGAGTCGCGGCTCGAACGCCCACAGCGCGTCGCGAATCATGCGCTCCAGCGCCCCTGATGCGAGCGCGGCGACGTCACGGCCCGCGAGATCCGGCAGGCCGAAATTGAGCACCGACGTCGCGACATGCGGCAGGTTCGCCACGTCCGCACCATTGCCGAGACAGCTCGCGTTGAGCAGCCAGCCGATGTCGCGTTGCACGCTCTCGCGCAGCGCACGCGCCGACATCACGCGACGCTCGCGGGATTCATGGCGCGCGTGCGGTTCGAAATCGGTCAGACGGTCCAGCAGCGAAGGCTGCAGGCGGTCGCGGGCGGAAGGTTCGGACATGGCGGTTCCTTTGTGCACGGAATGATCGAGGATCACGCGGCTTTCGCCGTCGGCAGCTTCGACACGAGCCGCAGCGACACCGTCAGACCTTCGAGCTGGTAGTGCGGGCGCAGGAAGAACTTCGACGTGTAGTAGCCCGGATTGCCCGCCACTTCCTCCACGATGACCTGCGCATCGGCGAGCGGCTTGCGCGCCTTGGTGTCGTCGGAAGAGTGCGTGGGATCGCCATCGACGTATTGAAGAATCCAGTTCTGCAGCCAGCGCTCCATGTCGTCGCGTTCCTTGAACGAGCCGAGCTTGTCGCGCACGATGCACTTCAGGTAATGCGCAAAGCGGCAGCACGCGAACAGATACGGCAGGCGCGCGGCGAGATTCGCGTTGGCGGTGGCGTCGGGGTCTTCGTACTCGGCCGGCTTGTGCAGCGATTGCGCGCCGATGAATGCCGCGAAGTCCGAGTTCTTCTTGTGCACGAGCGGCATGAAGCCGTTCTTCGCGAGTTCGGCCTCGCGCCGGTCGCTGATCGCGATCTCGGTCGGACACTTCATGTCGACGCCGCCGTCATCCGTCGGGAACGCATGCACCGGCAATCCTTCGACCGCCCCGCCCGACTCGACGCCGCGAATGCGCGAGCACCAGCCGAACGTATTGAACGAGCGCGTGATGTTCGCGGCCATCGCATACGATGCGTTCGCCCACGCGTACTTGCTGCTGTTCGCGCCAGCGGTGTCTTCCTCGAAGTCGAACGCCTCGACCGGATCGCACTTCGCGCCGTACGGTGCGCGCGCGAGAAAACGCGGCATCGCAAGGCCGATATAGCGCGAGTCCTCCGAATCGCGCAGCGAGCGCCACGCGGCGTGCTCGGGCGTCTGGAAGATCTTGGTCAGATCGCGCGGATTGGCGAGTTCCTGCCACGATTCCATCAAGAGCGCCGCCGGGTCCGCGCCCGCGATGAACGGCGCATGCGCCGCCGCCGCGATCTTCGCGATCTGCGTGAGCAGGTCCACATCCGGGCCGCTGTGATCGAAGTAGTAATCCGCGACCAGCGCGCCGTAAGGCTCGCCGCCGAACTGGCCGTACTCTTCCTCGTAGAGCTTCTTGAAAAGCGGGCTCTGATCCCACGCGACGCCGCGATACTTCTTCAGCGTCTTGTGCAGTTCCGGTTTCGAGATGTTCAGCACGCGGATCTTGAGCGACTCGTCGGTTTCCGTGTTGTTCACGAGGTAATGCAGGCCGCGCCATGCGCTCTCGACTTTCTGGAACGGCTCGCTGTGCAGGATCAGGTTGATCTGCCCGGTGAGCGTCCGATCGATCTGCGCGATGAGCGCTTCGATAGTCGCGAGGACATCGCCGGAAGTCACGCCGGTGTCGCGCAAGGCCTGCTCGGCTAGCGTGCGCACCGCGTTCTCCACAGCGTCGCGGGCACGCTCGGACTTCGGCTTGAATTCCTTTTGCAAGAGCGTGGAGAAGTCGTCGAGTTCGGGCGCCGCGTCGATGATGGTAGGGCTGCGCTGTTGCTGGATGCTGAGATCGTTCATCGCGTCATGCTCCGGTCACGGGTTTGTCGGCGTCGTCGTTTGCGCGCGGCTGGGCGGCGAGCGCCTTCATCAACGCGGGCTCTTCCAGCAGCCGGGCGATCAGCGCTTCGGCACCGGTCTTGCCGTCCATGTAAGTCAGCAGGTTCGCCAGTTGCGTGCGCGCTTCGAGCAGTTGCCGCAGCGGCTCGACCTTGCGGGCGATCGCGGCGGGCGTGAAGTCGTCCATGCTCTCGAAGGTCAGATCGACCGCGACATTGCCGTCGCCCGTCAGCGTGTTGGGCACCTGCACCGCGACGCGCGGCTTCATCGACTTGAGGCGTTCGTCGAAGTTGTCGACGTCGATCTCCAGAAACTTGCGCTCGGTGGCGGGCGCGAGCGGCTCGGCGGGCTGGCCCGACAAATCCGCGAGCACGCCCATCACGAAGGGCAAGTTGACCTTCTTTTCCGAGCCATAAACCTCGACGTCGTATTCGATCTGCACGCGCGGCGCACGATTGCGCGCGATGAATTTCTGACTGCTTTCTTTTGCCACGATGTCCACTCCTGTGCTTGTGTCCGGGACCGGTCAGACGACGCCGCCCAGATGCCTGAATTGATGTGCGCCATCCGGCGCGACGTCCTCGATGATTTCGATGAAGCTCTTGCCGACCAACCTGCGCGCGCGTTGCAGCAACACCGGCAACGGGCTCGACGGCTCGCATTCGGCGTAGTACGCGCAGATCGCGTCGAGCGCGTCGCCCACGTCGCGTGCGCTCGCGATGCGCCGGGGCGTGGTGGGTCCGGCCACGGCGGCGTGCTGCGCCGCCGGACCGGAGCCCGCGCCCTCTTCACTGCTGCTGGTCTCCATCACACTTCCCCTTCTCCCCGTATCCGGGTCCAGCACGTCGACCCGTGCCGCGACGAACTCCCCGATGCGTCCGAGCGGCCGGGCGAGCGGCCCGAAATCGAGCGCGCGCGACGGCCCCACCCGAGCCGTCAGCGTGCTCTCGATGTTCGCGAGCGACGACCGCGCCGATGAGAGCGCCGCGCCCATCGCCCGCGCTTCGTCGATACCGGCTTGCGCGAACGCTCCATCGATGGCGGCGAGCGTCGGCATCTCGTCGCCTTCGGCAAGCGGCGCTTCGCCCGACATCACATCGAGCTCGCGCAGCGCGAAACCACGCTGGCCGCGCGGCGCGACGAAGGGCACGTCGCGCAGATCGCCGGCGAGTCCCGCATCGTCGACGAGCGCCGACAGCGCGTTGACCCGCGCGGTCGGATCGTCGCCATCGCTGGGATCGAGCTGCGGATGCACGCCGCCCCAGTGCCGATCGAGCAGCCCTTCGATCAGCGCAAGGCCGCGCGCCAGTCCGATGAAACCCTCGCGAACCGTGCTCGAACGCGTGTAGTGCACCGCGACGCGCAGATCGCGCGTGCGTTCGAGCAGGGTCATCGAGAGTGCGTGGGCGAGCGTCCAGTCGGGCGGCGTGGCGGCGATCACGGTGCCGCCGTACTGGGCGTCGGGCTTGCCGGCGAGCGCCTCTTCCAGCGACCGGAAATCGGCGCTGTACTCTTCGTCCTCGCCGCACGGAAGATCCGGCGTGAGGTCGGCGAGCCAGCCTGCGATATCTGCGCGATTCATGGTGAGGTCCGTATGAGGCGTGGGTTAGTCTGTCAAGCGACGGCTCATTCCGACTTGTTCTTCGGGATGTTCCACTTGCCCGTCACCACGCCGCCCTTCTTCGCGCCGGTGTTGTCCTGCGGCTGATACTCCATGTTGAATTGCGCGAAGTTGAGCGTGACGCTCTCGGCAACCTGATCCCCGCCGCCCGAGCCCACCGAGTGGCTGCTGATGAGCACTTCCTTGAGCGTGATCTTCAGATACTCGACCGGATCGGTGCCGCCCGCCTTGCGCAGCGTGAGCACGGCCTCAGGCATGTGCACGCCCTGGCAGCACGACTGCACGATCGTCGGCGAGCTTTTATCGACATACTTGCTGATCGTGAGGTCCTGCACCGCCGCGGTTCCGGTGCCGCCGCCCGTGCCGGTGTGCGTGGTGCCCGTCTGCGCGCACCCCCACGACCAGCTCAACACTTCGATCTCTTCGGTGTGACCCACCGCCAGAGATTCACCCTTGATATCGCCCAGCTTGAGAAACATATCCACAGCCATGTCAGTCTCCAGAGAAAAATGCGCCTTGCGGCACAGGCAAAATTCGCGTCGCCATTGGATCGCGAAGCTTGGTTCGCGAGCTTGATTCAGCCCGCATTGATTCGGATGCCTAATCTAAATCGATGCTTCCGCGCGTTCGAAACGCCACTTATTCAGGCGAGCGCACGGCGGATCGCCACCGCCACGGCTATCACGGCGCCGCGCTCGCACAGCGCCGCCCAGCTTTCGAGCGTGTCGCGGCTGACCGCCGGCGCTTCGCAAAGCTGCGCAAATCGTTCGAGCGTTGCCGTCGAACCGGCTATGCTATGAAAACGTTCGCGTCCGATGCACGCGTCCAGCATGACCGCCATGCCTGCCTGCCGGGCCCGGTCGAGGAGGGTCTCCATGATCTGTCTCCTATTCGGTGGTTCGAGTGCGCGCCGTTGCGCGATCCGTGACCCGAAAACAGCCGCCCCCGTCCGCTTATTCCGAAAAAAAATCGAAAAATTTACGGAATAGATCGGCGTCTGGAGTGTTGTCAATCATGAGCGCGCCCATCACAGGAGCTGCCCCGATGAACGACGACGATCTGCCGACCGTCTTGCCGACGCTGTTGCCGCGGCTATGGCGGTTCGCTTTGAGGCTGACGCAGAATCAGCACGACGCCGAGGATCTGGTGCAGCGCGCCTGCGTGCGGGCGCTGGAGCGGCGCAGTCAGTTGCAGCCGGGGACATCGACGTTGAGCTGGCTTTTTTCGATCGTGCATTCGACCTGGATGAACGAACTGCGCGCCCGTTCGATTCGCAGCCGCGGCAGCATGGACTGGCAGGACGAGGAAATCGAATCGTTCGCCGATCCGTCGGCGCGCAATCCGGAACTGGATATGCTGCATCGCCAGGTGATCGACGCGGTCGAGGCGCTGCCCGAAGCGCAGCGCGTCGTGATGGTGCTGGTGGCGATCGAGGGCCTGAGCTATCGCGAGGCGGCCGAGGTGCTCGACGTGCCGATCGGCACGGTCATGAGCCGGCTGTCGCGCGCGCGGCTGACGATCGGTCAAAAATTCAGCGTGCAGGCGCCGGCGGCAGTTAGGAAAGGGGAATCCTTATGATGAATGTCGATGATTCGCTGCTGATGTCGTACGTCGACGGCGAGCTTTCGCCGGAACAGCGCGCGGAAATCGAAGCGGCGATCGCCCACTCCGACGAACTGGCGGCGCGCGCAGCGGCGCTGCAGGCGTCGGTGCTGCCGTATCGCGCCGCGTACGACCGGCAAACGGTGCCGCCCGTGCCGGAAAGCCTCACGCGCCGCATCGAGGAACTGGTGAGCGTCAGCACAACGCAGGAGCGCAAGGCGTCGCGCGGCTCACGCCGTTTTCCGATGCAATGGGCGGCCGCGGCCTTCGTCGCGGGCGCGATCTGCTCGGGCGTGCTCACCGGCTATCTCGGCGGCTTCAATCCGTTGAAGCGCGGCGCCGATCCGTGGGTGCAGAGCGTGGCGGACTATCAGGTGCTCTACGGACGCGACACGGTCGCCAATCTGCGGGAAGACAAGGCCAGCACGGAGCAGGTTCTGGCCGATATCCATCAGCGTGACGGCATGCCGATCGCGGTTCCGGATCTGCGTCAGGTCGGGCTCAAGTTCAAGCGCGTGCAGCGCCTGAATTACCATGACCGCCCGCTCATTCAGATGGTGTATCTGCCGGAGCGCGGCGATCCGGTGGCCCTGTGCGTGATCGAAGAAAACGAGAGCGACGCGCCGGTGCGTACCGGTCAGGTCGGCGAAATGAAGACGGTCACGTGGCGCACGAACCGGCTCGCTTACGTGCTGCTTGCCAAGTCGCCGTCGCTCGATCTACAGGCCGTCGGCAACGGCATCGCCAACGGGAAGATTGCGCCGCTGTACAGCGACCGCGCGGACGGCTCGCGCGACAGTTAGGGGAATCGTCTATACGTACGTGCCGCAGGGCCCCGGTCGAACCCGGCCGTGCGCCCTTCACGACGGCATTGGCAACGGACGCGTTCAGTGTTCGCTCTTGGCCGACTCCTTGCTGCGCTGCGCCGACTTTGCCCCTTCTTCTTGCTCGTTCATCCTGCTAGCTGCCGTTGCTCTAACGATTGCGGATGATATTCCTCTTCGTCGGGTCTTGTCGCCCAGGCCTCGACGAGCGCATCGCATTTTCGCAGTCCGGCCTGAGGGCAACGGCTTTGAGGGTATGGGCGACACCGTGCTAGTCCATTGCGTCATTGAAAAAGCACCCTATTTGGTATTCAATGAAACGGTTTTGCCAGGTTGAACAGACGACCGGATAGAATGCCAGCATGAAGAAGAGCAAATCACCGTTTCACGGTTTTCGTTTCCCGGCGTCGATCATCAGTTGCGCGGTGCGTTGGTACATGCGCTTCCACCTCAGCTTGCGCGACATCGAGGAGTTGTTGCTAGAGCGCGGGGTAAGCGTCACGTATGAGACGATCCGCCAGTGGTGCGAACGGTTTGGGTCTTGCTTTGCCCGTCGTGCGAAAGCCGCGCGCGGCAAGACGGGTTCAACCTGGCATCTGGATGAGATGTTCGTGAGCCTGCGTGGCGAGCCATACGTGCTCTGGCGTGCGGTCGACGAGCATGGCACGGAACTGGACGTGCTGCTGCAAAAGCGCCGCGACAAGGCTGCGGCGAAGCGTTTCTTCCAGCGCGTGCTGCGCGGCCACTCGGCCCCAAGCAAGATCGTAACCGATCAGCTCCGCAGCTACCCGTCAGCCAAAGCGGAGATACCGGGGTTGGCGCACGTCAAGCATGTATTCGTGAAAGCGGCCGCGCGCCTGAACAACCGGGCAGAGAACAGTCATCAACCCACGCGCGGTCGCGAGCGTCACATGCGCGGCTTTCGCGACCCGATCCTGACTCAGGCGTTTCTCTCGTGCTTCGGTCCGATCCGACAGCACTTCGCATTGCCTCGACATCGGATGAATGCGGGTCGTCACCGAGCGGAATTGAAGCAGCGCTTGGCAGCCTGGCATCAATGGACGATCTCAGAATCGAAGGTCAGTGGTATTTGATTAGTAAAGCTACCCTTTTCGAACCGTATGGACGTTTCTGAGTCAACTTGACAAAACCCTGCTCAATTGTCTCGGGCTGCGTCGTGGGGACGATGAGTACGGAGATTTGAGTTCCCTTGCTGGCCTCGAAGTCTTTCAAGGTTCGCTCAAGCGACGACCGCTGCTCACCCGTCAGCGTCCCCGTTTCATCGATAACCCGCGCCGTCAGCGGCGGCACCGATACGTCGGCATACGCACCCAGCCCGGCAAAACTCAGTGCTGCAATGACGAGTACGAGAAGCGCACCAAAGGCCTTCAATTGTTGACTCCGCTGGAAGACGAAGGCGCTGCACCAAAATCGACACGCGGCGGCTTTGCGATTTCTCCTTCGTTCGCTACAGAGAAATTCGGCTTTTCCTGATAACCAAAAGCTTTGGCCGTCAGGTTGTTTAGAAACGACCGTACACTTGAGTTGTACTGCTGAACCGACTTGATGTATCGGTTGCGTGCCACGGCGATTCGATTCTCAGTTCCTTCGAGCTGCGCCTGCAAGTCCCGGAAGTTCGCGTCCGATTTCAGTTGCGGGTAGTTCTCGGACACCACCAGCAGGCGAGACAGGGACGAGGTGAGTTGACCCTGCGCCGACTCAAATCGTGCGAATGCTTGTGGGTCAGACAGCATTTCCGGGGTCGCTTGAATCGAGCCAACCTTTGAGCGAGCTTCCGTCACTCTAACCAGGACTTCCTTTTCCTGGTTAGCGTATCCCTTCACCGTGTTGACCAGATTGGGTACCAAGTCTGCACGACGTTAATACTGGTTTAGGACCTCAGACCAGCTCGCTTTCACCTGCTCGTCTTCAGTTTGGATGGCGTTATAGCCACATCCCGACAGCCCCAGAATTAGCGTCGCGAAAACGGGTGTCAAGAACGCCTGCGCGAGGCGTCGCTTACCGTCGGAGAATCGCTGGCTGTCAGGCATAGGGGTTTCCCCTTTTCGTTCGACGATTTCCCTGCATGCCGCGCCCATGGATGCAGCGCATTTTGCACAGCTCCATCGAACGGAGGCGCGCAAATAGTTGATTGACCCAAATCAACTTGGTAGAAGTGCGCCTCCAGTCCGCATGTACTGAGAAATACAACTCGAGCACGGTTATCACGGACAGCGAGTGTCTTCGGCGCTTTCGTTTTTGGTTGAGCCAAATCAATAGACATTGCGTCTCCGGCGGTAAATTGGAGACGGCTGTTTGAAGTCGTCCGGTCCGGAATTGTCTCCATGGAGAGCGTCGATGAATCGTCTGAAAAAGCCCGCGCTTGTCACAGCGATGACCTTCACCATGCAGCTCGCAAGTGCGGCTGGCTCTCCAGCGACAACCGACGCGGCAGATCACAAAGCGCATCACCCGGCGGCGGCAAGCGCATCGTCCGCGAAGAGTAAAAAGCTCGCGAGTGTTGACGAGCAGATGAAACAGATGCAGGCGATGCACGAGAAGATGATGGCTGCGACGACGCCCGAGGAGCGCGCCGCACTGATGGACGAGCAGATGAAGTCCATGCAGAAGGGCATGCACATGATGGACATGATGAGGCGGGATTCCAACGGGATGCCGATGTCAGTCCAGACGCACGAAATGATGGAGAAGCGGCTCGACATGATGCAGATGATGATGCAGGCGATGATGGACCGCCAGTCTGCGCAGAATCCCCCGTCGAGCAAGTAATCTCACTTCGCGATTGGGGATGACGATGAATGACGTTCAGCGCAGCTCGCGCCCCTTCTGGAAATCACGCTCCGCTATTGGCCTACTGGCCTTCGCGGCTGTCGCCTTGTTCCTGCTCTTTTCTGAGCACCGGGCGCATTTTCTTGGTGTGCTGCCATACCTCCTACTGCTTTCGTGCCCACTGATGCATCTTTTCATGCACCACGGTCATGGTCACGCTCACGGAAATGGCGGTTCCGTGAGGAATGCAAACACACCCGAAGCAGGGGACAGCCATGAGCAGCATCGGTAACGGCTACGGACTGTGGAGTCTCGTAGTCATCAACTCGCTGGTGTTCATCATCTTCGCGTTCAGTTTCTTCAAGCCAGCAACGAGACGCGATTGGCGCACATTCGGCGGCTTCTCCGCGTTCGTTGTCGCACTATTCGCGGAGATGTATGGGTTCCCGCTCACCATCTATCTGCTCTCAGGATGGCTGCAGACGCACTATCCGCGAACAAACCTGTTCTCGCACGACTCGGGACACATCTGGTGGATGATGACCGGCCGGCATGGCGACCCGCATTTTGGGGTTCCTCACATATTGAGCATCGTCTTGATATTTGGCGGGTTTTATCTGCTGTCGACAGCGTGGCACGTCCTTTACCAAGCACAACGCGTCGGACAACTTGCCGCTACGGGACCCTACGCGAAAATTCGGCACCCGCAGTACGTTGCCTTTGTGGTCATCATGTTCGGGTTTCTGCTTCAGTGGCCGACGCTTGTCACGCTTGTGATGTTTCCTGTCCTGGTGTTCATGTACGTGCGGCTCGCGATTCAGGAGGAAAAGGATTCGGAAGCTCGCTTCGGGCAAGCCTGGCGAGAGTATGCAGCTCACACGCCGCGCTTTATCCCGCGACTGTCAAGCGACGAGACAGTCAAAGCTCATTGAGCTGAGGGTGGACTCACACTATGCCCGCATCACACGCGCACGTTCACGCGAACACGCAACGGACTAACGGGAACGCCGGCCATCAGCACGTCGTCGTCGACGAGCAGTCCCCGCCTCCAGAGACCGGCGTCATCTACACGTGCCCGATGCATCCGCAAATCCGCGCGGCTGCGCCCGGCGCGTGCCCCATCTGCGGGATGGCCCTTGAGCCGATAACGCCGACCGGCACGCAAGAGCGAAACGTTGAACTCGAGTCGATGACCCGCCGTTTCTGGGTCGGGCTTGTTCTGTCGGTTCCGCTTCTCTTTATGACGATGGGCAGAATGTTTCTGCCCTTCGACATCGACTCAGCAATGAACGGCTTGTTTACTCGCGTCCCACACTGGATGACCGCATCGTGGTCCCAATGCGTCCAGGCGTTGCTGGCAACACCGGTTGTGCTGTGGGGCGGATGGCCCTTCTTCGAGCGAGGATGGAAGTCGTTCACCACGTGGCAGCTGAACATGTTCAGCCTCATCGCGCTGGGCGTTGCTGCGGCTTACGTGTTCAGCGTTTTCGCGCTGTTTTTCCCGGATGCGTTGCCGCAAGCGTTTCGAAGTGGACAGGAGCTACCGCTTTATTTCGAGGCTGCTGCTGTCATCGTAACGCTGGTTCTGCTCGGACAGGTGCTCGAACTTCGCGCACGCTCACGCACGTCGAGCGCCATACGTGACCTGCTGCAACTCGCTCCGCACACGGCGGTACGTATCCGAGCCGACGGTGCCGAGGAGACTATTCCCCTCGAAGCGGTTGCCGTCGGCGACATCTTGCGCGTCAAGCCCGGTTCGAAAATTCCAGTCGATGGTGTCGTGACGGACGGTCGTTCGAGCGTCGACGAATCGATGATTACGGGCGAATCAATTCCTGCGGAAAAGGTCCCGGGAAGCAAGGTGACTGGGGCGACGGTAAATCAGACGGGCAGCTTCCTGATGCGCACGGAGAAGGTCGGCGCCGAAACATTGCTCGCGCGGATTGTGCAGATGGTCGCAGACGCAGGGCGTTCGCGGGCGCCTATCCAGAAGCTAGCGGACCAGGTGGCGGGCTGGTTCGTGCTCGCGGTTATTGGAATAGCGGCCGCCGCATTCCTTGTCTGGGCCGTCGCCGGGCCTTCACCGGCTCTGGCTAACGCTCTCGTCGTCGCTATCAGCGTGCTCATCATTGCCTGTCCGTGCGCTCTCGGGCTTGCCACACCCGTGTCCATCATTGTCGGCGTTGGTCGTGGCGCCCAGGACGGGGTGCTCATCAAGGACGCAGAGGCGCTTGAATTGATGGAAAAGGTCGACACCGTTGTTGTCGACAAGACGGGCACGCTGACCGAGGGCAAACCACGCGTTCAGAAGGCGGTTGCGCTGAAAGCGACGCAAGAGTCGATGATAGTCGGTTACGCAGCGAGTTTGGAGGGGGCCAGCGAGCATCCGCTCGCGCAGGCAATCACTGCCTACGCGAAAGAAACCGGCGCAGCGGCATCTGAGGTCGAAGCCTTCGACTCTGTACCTGGAAAAGGTGTGACCGGAAAAATCGGCGGATATGGAGCGTCATTGGGTAACGCTCGATTGATGGCTGACTTGGGTATTGATTGCCGGCCGGTGGAGCATGAAACTGAACGTTTGCGCGAAGCCGGGCAGACCGTCATGTATCTCGCGATAGACGGCGAGCTATCGGGTTATATCGGCGTCGCCGACCCCGTCAAAGGTACGACACCGGAGGCGGTGCGGCAGTTGCAGGATTCCGGCGTCCGGATTGTGATGCTCACTGGCGACAACGAGGTCACGGCTCGCGCGGTCGCGAAGTCGCTGGCGCTCGATGCCGTGAAGGCTGGCGTCTTGCCTGAAGACAAATACAAACATGTTCAGGAACTGCAACAGTCGGGGCACATCGTGGCCATGGCAGGCGACGGCGTGAACGATGCGCCCGCGCTCGCTCAGGCAAATGTGGGCATTGCGATGGGAACTGGCACCGACGTGGCGATGAACAGTGCACGCGTCGTACTCGTCAAGGGCGACCTGCGGGGCATCGCTCGAGCTCGCTCGTTGAGCATGGCGACGATGAAGAATATCCGCGAGAACCTGTTCTTCGCATTCGCCTACAACGCGGTAGGCATCCCGGTCGCGGCGGGCGTGCTTTATCCGTGGCTCGGCATTCTACTCAGTCCAATCATCGCAAGCGCCGCTATGGCCCTGAGCTCGGTCTCTGTAATTGGAAACGCTCTGCGGCTGCGGGGGACACGAATATAAGCCAATCGAAGCATGCACTCTACGCTTAGCGCGTACGATTTCATCCGTGACGCCTTCTCGGCAGTCACCTGCATCGTTCTTGATGCAGGCTGCTCGACCTACTTTTGACTATTCTTTGCCTGCCATCGCTTCATCAGTGCGATTTCTTCCTTCTGAGCCTTCACGATACTGCGCGCCAACTTTTTCATTTCTGGGTCCTTTCCGTACTTCAGCTCTACCTCGGCCATGCCAATCGCCCCTTGGTGATGGGGAATCATGTGGGCAACAAAGTCTTTATCGGCGTTACCGGTGTAGGCCCGTGCCTGCATTTGCTGCATCATCTTCTGGTCGGCTCGTTTGAACGCGTCGGTGGAACTTGATAACTTAGCGTCAGCGGAACTTGTCATGCTCATGGCCGGCATAGACGCCCCCTGCTGGGCGATTGCCGGACCGATTGGGAGACCGAGCGCTAAGGCTGCGCATCGCACCGCCGTCCGGACTGAAGCTCGCGTTTGCATATCGTTCTCCCGTGTTGAAAAATCAATTTTGCTGATGGGAGCCGTGGCCGGGTGACTCCGCACGATGCCGGTGGGAGCTTGCTTCATGTCCGTCACCGTGGTGGTCATGTTCGTCGCGTTCCATCATCCGCATCATTTCGGGGCCACCGGTCTTGAAAAAAACAACAGTCAATATTGCGAAGATGACGCCGAAAATGATGTTCAGTATCGTCGTGTAGTTGAATGAAATCGCGGCGTCGACCACGGCAGTATGATGCTCGCGCGGAACCCAGCCCGCTAGCTGAAACACCATCTCCACGATAAGCGCAGCCACGACCATTGCAACATAAAAGGTCACGGCCATGAACGCGGTCATTCTCCCACCGTAGTATTTTCTATAGATGTGCAGGATGGGAAGGATGATGAGGTCGCCGAATATGAACGAGGCGACGCCTCCGAAGCTGATTCCTCCCTTCCATAGAACGGCGGCCAACGGTACGTTTCCGACCGAACAGGTGAATGAGGCAACCGCAATGAGCGGGCCGATGAAAGCGCCCCAAATCATGGCGACCGTTGGATGATTCACCATGAAGAACTTCTGCCAGAAGCTGTCCGGCACCCACGCGGCTATGGCTCCGGCAACGAGTAGTCCGACGCCGATGTCCCGCCATAGCATGGCCCAGTTCATCACATAACTATGGCTAATAGTCTTCCAGCCATCCTTCGACGTAAGCCGCTCCTTCCACGTCCCGTTCTGTTCATCCATCGACATGGCGGCATGCCCTTCCATACTGCCTGCAATACCTTTGTTTGCTTGGTCGATGGCCTGCTTTTTCAGTGAGTCACGCAGAAAGAGCCTAAAGAGCAGAACGAGCACGCAAATCATGATGGCGCCACCGACGAACTCAGCGGCGGCAAACTGCCAGGCAATTAGCACCCACATCAGCACGCCTAGCTCGAGAACCAGGTTGGTCGCGGCGAACTGAAATGCCATCGTTGCTGTGAAGTCGGCCCCCTTCCTAATCATAGAGCGCGCCATGGCGACAGCGGCGTACGAGCAAGATGAGGACGCCGCGCCGAAGAGACTCGCCCGGGTCAGCGAACGCAAGGAATGGTCTGGTAGCAGCTCCGACATTTCTGCCTTCGAAACCGTCACTTCAATTAAGGCAGAAAACAAAAAGCCCAGGCTGAGTCCCCAGAATATCTGCCATAACATGGTGAAAGACACCCACAGGGCGTGACAAAGTGCGCTGAGAATGTTCATCCCGGACTCCGTTTATGACGGTGGGGCTCGACTGCGAAGAAGGGGCCGGCGAGGTGACGTTCAGCAAACCGGTGCCCACGGTCGCCCGTGTGTCCTTCGTCTAACATGCTGACGATAGCGTCCGCGCAATTAGTCGCGCGCAAAGTTCCCTCAGCAGTCGAGCGAAAATGGCGTGCATCCTTGTCGGTATGACTGGTTCTACAGGCGCCAATCGATAGCAGCGACGTAGCCAGCACCCGTCATGCCCACCCATTTTTCGCCCGCAGCGAGCCTCTGCACTGGGACCGCGCCGCCCGTGTTCGCGGCTTATGGAGCAATGACGATTGGATGGAAGCGGGCCTGCGCAATGGCAGAGGCGATGTCGTCCTGATTCGACGACGACTCAACCTGCACCGTCTTTGCTGCGACATCGATTTGTACTTTTGCCGCAGGGTCGAGTTTTGCCACCGCTTTGGTGATTACGCTTGCACATCCGCCGCACGACATGTCCGGTACTCTGAATTCATTTTCGCCTCCATCATCTGCGATTCTCCGTAGCATGAACTTTCCCATGCTGGGAAGGTCAAGAGGATTAAGCGGGGCCAGCAGACGCGAAAGTCGAACCGTTGAGTCGAGTTCGCACACCGCAGCAGGTCGGGTTACACACTGACACCTTCGCGCGGTTACACGGCTCGGCACCCCGTGCTAGACTTCGCACCCATGTCTTATTGGCGCAAACTCATTCTCGTCCTGCTGCTTATGCTGAGCCTTCCGGTTCAGTCGTTTGCGGCCGTCTCGATGATTTGTGCGCCGTCGGAGGCGGCCGATGACGAAGCATCGACCCCCCATCACTTCCATCAATCTGGTGCAGCGGACGGGCATACGGCTGTGGCCGACAGCAATGACCACGATGGTCATCAACACAACGGCGGCCACCATGTTCATGCCTGTCTGACTTGCGCGTCCTGCTGTGTCGGTGCAGCGCTACCCGTAGTGCCTACGGTTTCCGCTATGAGTGACCTGATTCATTTCTCCGTCCCACTGCCTCCCGATGCCGGTGTCGTGTTGTTCCTGACCGACGGCATCGAACGTCCTCCCCGCTCCATTCTCGTCTAATCCGCTCACTCGCGGCCATTCGCTGCGACCAGCAAGTGCTTCTGGCGTCTTTCACGGGCGCCGGATGATTAACGACGAGAAAAATTCATGCGAACAATATCTGCGGCGCTCTTGGGCGCAAGCGCAGTGTTGCCGTTGCTCGCTCACGCCACAGTAGTCGTGCCCGACCCGACTGATGCCGGAGCATCGGTTCCGTCCGCTGCCGCGCACTCTGCGTTCGACGGATACAAATCCTGGCAGGACGGCGACGCACCGAGCTGGCAACAGTTGAACCGTGCTGTTGCGCCCAGTCGTGGCACGACAACCATCAAGCGCGGCCAGCAACCAGTTGCGACACCAGCAGGAAAGAACGGTCACGAACACGGGAGCGAGTCGAAATGATTCGGAACTTCGCCCCCAACCGCGTGGCATCCTTAGCCATTGCTACGGTACTTTTGGCCGGCTGCACGACGTTTTCAAAGGACGGTGGATTCAACACCGTGTCGACGACCGCGTCCGAGCGCCTTGGCAAGGATGCGGTCTACATCAAGACCGACGAAGACCGCGACGCCGCATTCAAGCGCACCCAGGAACTGCTGTCGAAGCCGCTCGGCATGGACGATGCCGTCCAGGTCGCGCTGCTCAACAACCGGGGACTCCAGGCTTCATACGGGGAGCTCGGCATTTCCGAGGCTGACCTCGTGCAGGCGGGTCGCCTGCCCAATCCGGGATTTACGTTCAGCCGCACGCACTGGAGCGACGGTTTTGGAATCAGCCGGACGTTCTCGATGGGCGTATTGGGAATTCTCACGCTTCCCGTGGCGACGCGCATCGAGAGCCGCCGCTTCGAACAGACGAAGCTCGAGACGGCCAACGCGATGCTCGCCGTGGCCGCTGACGCTCGCCGAGCCTATGTGAACGCGGTCGCTGCGGAGCAGGCAGCCCTTTACGCTGCCCAGGTCAAGGACTCGGCCGAGGCTGGCGCGGAGCTTGCCTTGCGCATGCGTCAGGCCGGCAATTTCAGCAGGCTCGATTACGCGCGCGAGCAAGTTTTCTACGCGGAGTCGGTCGCGCAGTTAGCAAAAGCCCGGCAGCAGTCAATCATGGCCCGCGAAAAGCTCACCCGCACGATGGGACTGTGGGGCTCGGGGACTCAGTACAGGTTGCCGGACCGACTGCCCGACCTGCCGAAGGACCGGCCCCAACTGGACGAGCTCGAACGCTTTGCGATGCAGAATCGCCTGGACATTCAGGCGGCGAAACTGCGGACACAAAGTGTCGCGACCTCCTTGGGGCTCAGCAAGGCGACACGCTTCATCAATGCGCTCGATGTCGGCTATCTCAACAACTTCGAGACGGACAAGGGGCGCGAGCAGGGGTACGAAATCAGTGTCGAGATTCCCATCTTCGATTGGGGTAGCGCGAAGGTCGCACGCGCCGAAGCCATCTATATGCAGTCGGCGAACCGGCTCGCCCAGACGGCGATTGAGGCACGTTCCGAGGTACGCGAGTCGTACGCCGGTTATGTGACGAGCTACGACGTTGCGAAGCATTATCGTGATGAGGTCGTCCCTCTGCGCAAGACCATCTCGGATGAAATGCTGCTGCGTTACAACGGCATGCTCACGAGCGTGTTCGAGCTGCTTGCTGATTCACGCGACCAAGTCGCGGCCGTCAATGGATACATCGACGCCCTGAAAGACTATTGGGCTGCGGAGACGGACCTGCAGCAGTCGCTCGGTGGACGACTCCCACCTCTCGCCTCGCCACCGGCTGCAAGCCCATCCCAAGGCGAAGCGACTACATCTCCAACTGCGTCGCAAACACCTCGGGGCCCTCAGGCAGCAGGGCAGGATGCGCCGTCGCCCGCTCCCGCGACCTAACCGGCGTTGCCGACGAATTCAGAAGGTGAATGAACATGGTTTCACGTCGAAGCTTTATCGGCGGCTCGGGTGCTGCGCTCCTCGGCGCGGCGTTGGTCAGCAAGGCGGGCGCAGCCTCACTTCCAGAGGCGCCCATCATGGAACAGACTGCCACACAGCCACCTCTGGTCCCACCCAATGGTCGCCCATATACGCCCGTCGCGACATTGAACGGCTGGTCACTGCCGTGGCGGATGAAGAACGGGTGGAAGGAGTTCCACTTGATTGCCGAGCCTGTGGTCCGCGAGATGGCGCCCGGCATGAAAGCGAATCTTTGGGGTTACAACGGCCAGGCACCCGGTCCGACCATCGAAGCGGTGGAAGGCGACAAGGTCCGCATCTTTGTCACCAACAAACTCCCGGAACACACCACCGTCCATTGGCACGGGATGCTGGTGCCTTCGGGGATGGACGGCGTCGGGGGCTTGACTCAACCACACATCCCGCCGGGCAAGACGTTCGTCTACGAATTCCAGCTCGAGAAGCACGGCACCTTCATGTATCACCCACATGCTGACGAGATGGTGCAGATGGCTATGGGAATGATGGGCACGTTCATCGTCCATCCGAAGGACCGCAGCGTCATGCCGGTGGACCGCGACTTCGTGTTTCTGATGTCCGCGTACGACATCGACCCGGGCAGCTTCACACCCCGCGTCAACGAAATGACGGACTTCAACATGTGGACGTGGAATTCGCGGGTCTTTCCGGGCATCGACTCGCTACCCGTGCGCGCCGGCGACCGTGTTCGCATCCGCTTCGGCAACCTGACGATGACCAATCACCCGATTCATTTGCATGGGTACAGCTTCGAGGTCGCAGGAACCGACGGAGGATGGATTCCGCCCTCCGCGCGCTGGCCGGAAGTCACCGCCGACGTCGCGGTCGGTCAGATGCGCGCCATCGAGTTCACGGCAAACCGGCCCGGCGACTGGGCGTTTCACTGCCACAAATCGCATCACACGATGAATGCGATGGGACATCAGGTGCCAAACCTAATTGGCGTGCCGCAGAAAGACCTCGCGAAGCGCATCAACAAGCTCGTGCCGGACTACATGGCGATGGGTAGTTCTGGGGGAGCGATGGGTGAGATGGAAATGCCGCTGCCGGAAAACACGCTTCCGATGATGACGGGCACGGGGCCCTTCGGCGCGCTGGAGATGGGCGGCATGTTCACCGTCGTCAAGGTGCGTGAAGGACTCGGTCGCAATGACTATCGCGACCCGGGCTGGTTCAAGCATCCGAAGGGAACCGTGGCTTACGAGTACACCGGTGAGTTGCCGGGTACCTGACTTGGCGAAAGGCCAGAGACGACTCCGGCCGATATTTGTAATTTCAACGTTGGGAGAGAACGTGATGAAGAACGCGATTGTTTCGATTGTGATGGGATGTGCCGTGGCAATTTCCGGGACCGCCCACGCGGCCGGCGACACGGCCGGCACAAATATGGCAAGCGGCGCGCAAGCCGGCGGGGACGCAAAGAACAGCATGTCGCATGGCGAAGTGAAGAAAGTGGACACCGCCGCCGGCAAGCTGACCATCAAACACGGGCCGCTCGAAAATCTCGACATGGAAGCGATGACGATGGTGTTCAAGGTAAGTGACCCGGCCATGTTGTCGCAAGTGAAGGTCGGCGACAAGATTGATTTCGTCGCAGAAGAAGTCAACGGCGCTCTCACTGTGACGAAGCTGCAGAAGCAGTGAACCTGAATGGGGCGCCGACGATATAGCTGTCGAACGCGCGAATCAATCCCGGGAGATAACAATCGTGAATACCCACACGTACACGCTTTTTGTTCGGGCAGCGACAATCACTGCTCTTGTGCTATCGCCCGCACTCGCATTTGCCCACGGCAAGCTTGAAAGCGCGACACCGACGGCCGGCAGCACAATCGATGGCTCGCCAGAGTCGCTTCGCCTGACGTTCAACGAGGACCTCGAGTCCACGTTCAGCACGATAAAAGTCGTCGATGCATCCGGGTCCCCTGCGACCAATGAGAAAGCAAAGGTCGACTCATCGAATCCGCGAGTGATGACGATTGCAGTTCCGAAGCTGGCTCCTGGCTCTTACACCGTGCAGTGGGCCGTTATGACGCATGATGCCCACAAGACAAAGGGCACTTACACGTTTGCGGTGAAGTGATGAACGACGGTTTCCTCGGCGTTTTGCGGCTGGCGTTTGTGGCGCTTCAAAACATCAGCTTCGCGATTGTCGTAGGCGCGTTGCTGAGTGATGCATGGTTGTCTCGCCGCACATCGCGATGGCAGACCCGGCTCAGTTGGCACCTGCTCCTCACCTTGCGCATCGCGTCGTTTGCTGTGCTTTTCTCCAGCGCTAGCGCATTCTGGATTCATTGCGCGCTGATGAGCGACTCAACACTCGCGGAAGCGGGTCCCGCTGTCCGCTCAATGCTCGTAGAGACCGGCTTTGGTCACGCATGGCTCGCAGGCGCGGGTTCCATGCTTGTCGTGACCATTCTGTCGCTTGCGCAGTCGGGACGTCCGATACGCTTTAAGCGGGTCCTTTGGCTCGCGCTCGCAAGTGTTGCTTTGTCGCGTAGCCATGCGGGCCATCCCGTCGATGCTGGCGCACTCAGCGTGCCCGTGTGGGTCGACTGGTTCCATTTGCTTTCCATCAGCGTCTGGGTCGGGCTCGTCCTCGTGACAACCTTTGTCGTTCTGCCACGCATGTTCAGTGCTCCAGTTGCGGAGCGTGCGAACAGTTCAGCGTTCGTCCGGTCGCTGTCTGACGCGGCCACGCTCGCGCTGGTCGTCCTGTTCATCACCGGTGCTTACAACGGATGGCGCGGGGTGAACACGTCTGAGAGCTTAGTGACGTCGACGTACGGGCAAGTACTGTTGCTCAAGCTCGCCCTCGTGCTCATTGCCGCCGCGCTTGGCGCACATAACCGGTTCGTTGAGATGCCGCGAATGCTTGCGTCGTTTAAGGAAGCAGGTGCAGATGCCACTGGTCGACCGCTGAAACGTTTTGCGGCTGTTCTGCGAGTCGAATCCGTCGTGCTCGCTGGCGTGGTTGGCGCCGCTGCAGTTCTTGGGTCCAGTCCTCTCCCGGGAACGTCCTAAGCGCATACCTCCTCGGACATGCGAAGAGAATGTCCGTTTAGGTGCGTGAGGGAGCCGCTCGAGTGACCGCACGCTGAAGACGGCGGATGGCTGTAATTGGCCGAGCCCTGACGGGTGGCTCACGCACGGACTTCGGCCAAAGCCGACGCTCGCCGTTCGTCCGCGGCGCGGCTGCAGCTCGCCGCATTGCTGTCATTCGCGACGCGGCGCGGTAAAAACGTCGGCATTTCGCCCGTCGAACGAGTCTTCACCACCCATAGCCCACGCCGCGTTGTCACGGATCCAAAGGCAGGTATCAAAGTGGAGCGGTCATCCAAGCGACTTCTCCGTGTGACAGTAGCCCGGCTTTCGGGCTCTGGAGCCGACCCCAATGTCAGTGGCCCCAGCGCAAATCCGTGGTGATGAGAAGCGAGCGCGCCCGGTGAATCGCCGATTGCCGCTGCCATGAGCTGCCAGTACGTCCTCCAAGCGACGTCAAATTCGACGACGTATCGACGGGCAACTTTACGGTCCAGCGGCGCGAGCTTCGCACCGCGACGCCTACTCCTCCTCTACTGCCCGAAGTAGCCGGTTACCGGACAGGGCGTAGAACATCCGCCGTGACAACGGACCGGCAGGGGCATCATCGAGGAAACGGCGCTTAAGACTCCGGTAAGGAAGGCCGCACAACATGGTCAATATCCACTGGAGGATCTCATGAGCAGATCGCTTCTTTCGTTGCGGCGTTTGCGCGCAGCTCTCTTGCTGATTTCGACCGCTACTGCAATGGCCACAGCCAACGCTGCTGCCCCTTCTGAACTTCTTAGTTCCTACCAGGCGCAGTCGGACGGTGCAGCGCCACTCCCTTCGCGGGGGCAGCTCTTCTTTAATTCTTCGCATGGTCATGAGTGGACTTGCGCCACGTGCCACGGCGCAATTCCCACACGGACGGGCAAGCATGCGGCCACGGGCAAGGCAATCACTCCCCTCGCTCCTGCGTTCAACCCGGAGCGATTCACCGACGCAGCGAAAACCGAGAAATGGTTTCGTCGCAATTGCAACGACGTGGTCGGACGGGAGTGCACCTCATCCGAAAAGGCAGATCTGCTGGCGTGGCTGCTGACGCTGAGGCCGTAAGCGACTTCTCTCCTCGAACGAACCTCTTCCTGACAGGACCGTTTCCGATGCCATTCAATCTCGTGCCCCGTTCTGTAGGAGTTTGGGTTGGCGCTCTGCTCGCGTCACTGGCGGCTTCCAGCGTGACGGCCGATGTTGATGAGACGCGTAACCAGGTCAACCTCCTGCCGAAGTATCGGCAGGAATGCGCGTCGTGCCATATCGCCTACCCGCCGGGTATGTTGTCCGCAGGATCGTGGCAACGCATTCTGAGCAATATGTCCCACCATTTCGGCACCGATGCCTCGCTTGACGCTGACTCCGTCAAACAAATCTCGACGTGGCTTGCTGCGAATTCATCGGGAGACGCAGGCGCGCCCGCGTCACCGCCCGAAGAACGCATTACCCGGTCGACGTGGTTTCGACAGGAACACGCAGAGGTATCCGCGGCTGTATGGAAACGTCCAGCAGTCAGGAGCGCATCGAACTGCGCCGCGTGCCATACCCATGCAGACCAAGGAAATTTCAATGAACACTTCATCCAGATTCCGCGATAACAACGCCGCGGCGGACGCAGAGGACAGCCGTATTCTGGTCTGGGATGCGCCCGTACGCCTGTTTCACTGGCTGTTCGCAGCCTGCTTTGCCGGTGCATGGCTGACGGCGGAAAGCGAGCATTGGCGGCTCGTCCACGTCACGCTAGGTTATACGGCGGGCGGTCTCGTGATCTTTCGGCTAGGGTGGGGACTGATCGGAACGAAGTACGCCCGTTTCTCGAGCTTCGTTCGCGGACCCGCCCGCGCGTGGCAGTATGTCCTTGATCTCTTGCGTGGCCGCCCACAACGTCATGTCGGCCACAACCCGGCAGGCGCCGTCGTCATCGTCGCCATGCTAGCTTTGGCATGCGTATTGACCATCACCGGTTGGGCGACCTATAACGATGCGGGCGGAACGTGGCTGGGTGAAGTGCACGAAGGCGTGGCCAATCTGATGCTAGCGCTGGTTGGGGTACACATCGCGGGTGTCGTCGTGAGTAGCTGGCTCCATCGGGAAAACCTCATCGGCGCGATGGTCAGCGGGCACAAATCCGGGCAACCCGACGAAGGCGTTCGACATGCATGGCGAAGTGTTGCCGCGCTGATGCTGATAGCCGTGCTCGCGTTCTGGTGGTGGCAATGGCACGGTGCACCCATGTTGCCTTTGTTCGGACATGATGTCGCTGCCGGGCAGCAAAGGTTGTCCGAATGACAGCGGTGACTGACAAAACGATTTCGTAAAATGCGGATACTGCTTATCGAAGACGATCCCTTGCTAGGCGATGGCGTTCGTGCCGGCCTGCGACAGGTAGGATTCCAGGTCGACTGGGTACGTGACGGCGCCGCTGCCGAGACGGAGTTGCGTAACGATGTGTACGCGGCGGCCGTCCTTGATCTCGGGCTGCCGCGCAAGGATGGGATTGAAGTACTATCGTCGGTGCGTCGCGCTGGCGTGACCTTGCCGGTACTCGTGCTGACTGCACGCGACACCGTTCCTGACCGTGTCCGTGGACTGGACATCGGCGCCGACGATTACGTCGTCAAGCCCATTGACTTGCAGGAACTTGCGGCTCGGCTACGGGCACTGGTACGTCGCGCGCACGGAGTGTCGCAGGAAGCCCTGCGCGTTCAAAACGTCGCCCTCGAACCCGCGACGCGATGCGTCTACAAGAATGAGGAGCCGGTAACGCTTTCCTCGCGCGAATTCGATCTGTTGCAGACCCTCATGCTGAACGCGGGCCGTGTGCTGTCCCGTGAGCAACTCGAGCAAGCCATTTACGGTTGGGGACAGGAGGTGGAAAGCAACGCAGTGGAAGTGCACATTCATCGCCTTCGTACCAAGCTCGGCAGCGACCTGATCAAGACAGTTCGTGGCGTCGGCTACGTTTTGATGCTCGAGGACTCCGCCACGCGATGATTCTGCCGCGTTCACTACAAGGCCGTCTGCTGGTCCTGGTGATCGGCGTCGTGGTCGGCGTCTGGCTGATTACCGCGCTGTTCATCTGGCGCGACGCACGTAAAGAACTTGATGAACTGCTCGACAGTCATCTCGCTCAAGCCGCAGCGCTACTAGTCATCCAGCAAACTCAGTCGATCGACGACGATGACACCATCGAATCGCGCGTGCCCCACCCCTATGCGCCTAAGGTTGTTTTTCAGATATTTCATGACGGGCAAGCGGTGGTCCGGTCTGCCAACGCACCGACCGAGCCCATGATCCCTGGGGATCGTCACATTGATAAAGGTTTCGCGACTGTGCAGATTAATGGGGAAGCTTGGCGCGTGTTTTCAATGCGCGTGCTGCGAGAAGACACCCGCGTGTACGTCGGTGAGCGTGTCGATTCCCGCACCGCGATACTGCTCGCCGTATTGCGCGGCACGCTCTGGCCGATGGCCCTTGCCCTGCCGCTTTTCGGAATTGCAACTGGGTGGGCGGTGCGGCAAGGCGTAGCACCCCTCAAACGACTGGGTCGTACGATCGCCCTGCGTGGCCCCGATGATCTTGCGCCTGTCGTAATGCCGCAAACGCCCGCCGAAATCTCCCCAGTACTCGATGCGCTCAATCAGTTGTTCGTCCGCATTCAGACT
This sequence comes from Caballeronia sp. NCF2, assembly GCF_023631205.1. Classification (NCBI taxonomy): domain Bacteria; kingdom Pseudomonadati; phylum Pseudomonadota; class Betaproteobacteria; order Burkholderiales; family Burkholderiaceae; genus Caballeronia; species Caballeronia sp. NCF2. The sequence continues at coordinate 31,679 of NZ_JALQDN010000065.1, forward strand.
GTATGGGAGGCTGAGCGCCGTTTTACCGCGGATGCAGCCCACGAGTTGCGCACGCCGATCGCGGCGGTTCGAACGCAGGCCCAGGTCGCGCTGGCCGAAACGGATGACACGCTTCGCCAACACGCGTTGCACGCTACTCTAGAAGGGTGTGACCGTGCGACACGTCTCGTGGACCAGTTGTTGGTTCTATCGCGACTCGAGTCTGGAGCGACACTCGAGCTGACGACCGTCGATCTCAGCGCGCTCGCGCAACGGGTGGTCGCGGAACTAGCGCCGAGGTCCCTCGGCAAGCGGCAGTCATTAGAATTCGACGGTGCGAAGGATTGCCATGTCTCAGGCGACGAAACGTTGCTCGCCGCTCTGGTGCGCAATCTCGTGGACAATGCCATCCGCTACAGCCCGCCTGGCGCATCGGTGCGAATCAAGACTGACACGAACCAAGACCGAGCCGTGCTGTCAGTCGAAGACAGCGGCCCGGGGCTCGCAGATGCGGATCGGTCGAGACTGGGGGACCGCTTCTTCCGCGTGTCGGGCACGGCCGAAAGCGGCAGCGGCCTGGGCTGGTCGATCGTGCAGCGAATCGTGGACCTTCACGCAGCGGCGGTCAACGTGCGTCGATCCCGCGATCTCGGGGGGCTCGAAGTCGAGGTCAAGTGGGACGCGGTCGGCATCTGATCCGAAACGCCATAGCGCCTGCACGCCGATTACACCTACTTCGAGCGATCACCGTCGATCCTAACCCGGACCGACGCAGGAGTTCGCCTTCATCAAGCAACCGAGCCGCTACGTCTCGATGACGCAGCGCGGCTCCTCAACGCTCAACTGTTCGTCACAGGCACGCTTCGAAAGCGTGAGATAGCGCGGAGCATACCCGGCAGCGTTGCCGTAGCCGGTCGTGCGTACTACGCCCCGCTTCCGTGCTACTTCAGGCGAACGCGGCTTGATACGATTGGTTGGGCGATTTTTCTTCAAAGTCCTTCCTCTAACGAGTGAAACAATTCATCTTCTTGCGCGCAATGCAGGCGCACGATTGCATCGAGTCCATACAGTAGACGCTGGAACTCGCTCATTCCAGCGGCATCGGGTCCCTGGGGTGGCACGTTCTCCGTCATTTGCCGGAGCAACCGGGTAATTCGAAAAATCTCGCGGTGCGTGGCGCTCATTGCCGCCAACGGGTCCTCTCCGCCGACAAGACGTGCCACGCCCGGATACACCTCCAGGTCGTCGCGCCGCTCATGCGGCACAAGCTGACCTTCGAGCATCTCGTTCAAAATCGCGAGCGCTCCCGCAACCGATGTAACTGGCATACGCGGCAGCTTGTCCGCGAGTTCCCTAATTCGGTCCATCACCGGACCGAGCTCGAGGTGCTCGGTTTTGAGGTGATCCGCATCACTATGGGAAAGGGAGCCGACAGTTTCCGTCGATCGTATTCGCAAGACTCGCAGCGCGTTTGCAATGACGGCGATATCGATGATCTCCTGGAGTATCGCGCCCAGCAGAGGCGGCAAAAATCCGAAGGCGGCGACAGCCATTGCTGCAAACGAAAGCGCCATCCCCGCCATCACGCTCTGCAAAGCGATTCGCCTCGTCTGGCGCGCCACTCGCACACCCTCGACAAGCCTGTCCAGCCGATCGACCAGCAAGACGACGTCGGCTGCTTCTGACGATGCCGCGGCTCCCCGTGCACCCATCGCAACGCCGACATCGGCGGCCGCGAGCGCGGGGGCGTCGTTGATGCCATCGCCGATCATGATGACCGTCCCTCCCCGACGCGCTGCCCGAATCGCCTCGAGCTTGTCTGACGGTGTCTGCTCTGGCATCACTTCGGTCACGCCGAGCATGGCGCCCACGGTCTCGGCAACGTCGCGACGGTCCCCCGTGAGCATGACGAAGCGTCCGATGCCTTCCCGTCGCAACAGCCGCAGTGCGCGGGGGGTCTCCAGGCGGATCTGATCCGCCATCTGGAGGGCGCCCATCATGGCGCCGTCCACGCCGACAAATACTGCGGAAGCGCCCTCGTACGCCACGCGCTGAAGGAACGCTGCGCTCCACGGGGCTGGCGTTGCCAGCGACGACACAAAAGCAAACGAACCGATGGCGACTGTATGTCCTTCCACTTCGCCCTGCACGCCGGCGCCGGGCTGCTCAACGACCTGGCGGGGTGCCGCAAGAACAAGATTACGCTCGCGCGCGGCCGTGGCTACCGATTCCGAGATGACGTGGGCAGAGGCCTGACTGAGAGACGCAGCGAACCGCAACACAGTCTCCGGTGAAGCGCCCGGGGCGGTTTCTATCGAGACGAGGCGTGCGTATCCGCCTGTCAGCGTTCCTGTCTTGTCGAAGAACAGTACGCTAGCGCGCGCCAGCCTCTCCAGTGCCCCACCGCCTTTGATCAGCACCCCACGTCTGGCGCAACGCGACATGCCGGAGACGACGGCCACGGGGACCGCAAGAATCAGCGGGCAAGGCGTGGCGACGACAAGTACTGCGAGAGCCCGAACCAGGTCGCCGGTTGCGAGCCAGCTTCCTCCCGCAAGCACCAGTGCAGCGAGCACGAACAGCAGCGCAAAACGGTCGGCAAGACGCGTTGCTGGACTCCGTTCATGCTGAGCGGACTCCACCATGCGGACGATCCCGGCAAACGTGCTGTCTCCGGCGCTCGCAGCAGCGATCATCTCGAACGCGGCTCCCACGTTGACGACACCACTACTCACCGTTTCGCCCGGCGATCGCTGTCGGATGACGGACTCGCCGGTGAGCGTGGATTCGTCGAGTTGCGCGTGGCCTACCAGCGAGCCGTCGACGGGAACGAACTCGCCATTTCGAACGAGCAGAGGATCGCCTGGACGCACGGTGTCCAATTCAACGCGGCGCCACTCTCCGGCTTCGAATCGATTGGCCTGACGCGGAGCGCGACTCAAGAGCGCGGTCATTTCCCGACGCGCCCGCTGCTCTGCATATTGTTCGAGCGCCCGTCCACTCGCGACCATCAAGGCAATCACCGCGGCCGTCAGAAATTCGCTGAGACCCAGAGCGAACCCGATCGCAAGCAGAGCCAGCACATCGACGCCCGCTTCTCGCCGCCGCAGCGCCTTCACAACGGATACCAATAGCGCGAGCAGGACGGGCAAGGTTCCAGCTGTCCAGAGGGCGTGCGCGACTGCGCCGTTGCCGGACATGACGAACGGTAAGCCTGCAATCAGGCTTACCGCCGAGATCAGCAGCAGTGCAAAATCGGCTGAGTCTAACAGGCGTGACATGACGGGTTGATAGAAATGAGTCGAGATCCGACGCGGGACGAGTCCTCTGCGGCTCAATTTGAACCGCGAGCAGGGTCAAAGTGTATGGACGCATCCCTTACATTTGCTTGATCAGCATCAACTATCCCTCTCCACCGGATGGGATCCTTGCTGCGACCTGATTGATCCGTGTCAATCCTGGCGTCCCGTCGCACGAGCAAGCTAGAAAGAATGTCAATCGGCGGGGGTGCCATGTCGACGCTGGCAACGCTGTTCGTTGTCGTACTGCTGCTCAATCTCGTGCCTGCGTTCGCGCCGCCCACATGGATGGCCATGTCCTGGGTCGGGTTCAATTATTCCAAGGGCAATCCATTCGTATTTGCCATCGTTGCCGCAAGCGCAGCAACCATTGGACGGCTGGTGCTGGCCAGGTCTTCGCGCTCCCTGGTGCGAGGACGGCTGATGCGCGAATCCGACCGGGAAAACATTGATGCGGTTGAAGTGTGGCTAAAGAAGCGCAGAAAGCTGACAGTTGGCGCCTTCTTCTTATATGCCCTGGGTCCGCTTCCTTCCAACTACCTGTTCATCGCATATGGCCTGTCGGGGTTGCCACTCCGAGTCATCGGCGTCGCTTTCTTTGTCGGCCGTGCGATCAGCTATTCAGTCTGGGCTCATCTTGGACGGTTCGCTTCCGCGTTCGTCGATCCGGAGTCCGAGTTCGAAGGCGGATATCTGAGTGGCTACTTCATCATTACCCGGTTGACCCTGCTCACTCTCGTGTACTTGCTTATGAAGTTTGACTGCAAGATGCCTGATTGAGCAACGCAAGCTAAGGTGGCGACGCCCTGTCAGCCGTGCGCCTGTCGCTGAGCACGGGCGGACCACGAAAGATTGAGCACATCGATACAAGGCGTCGATTGTTCATAGCGTTACCCCTCGAAGCACCGAGATGGATCGCCACCTAACCCTCTGTGCAAACCGAGCATTCTTCGGTGGCGGACAAGATCAAGAATACTCAAAGATGCAACGAGCGGCTGCGACATCATGCAACGCGAAACTGAGTGTCGGCGTAAGTCGCTCGATGGGGCGCCAATTGATTGCAACCCGATGCCGTTTAGTCGGCCATACGTTGACGTGCATCAAATCTCGACATGCGCGCGGTCATAGGCTGGCTGAAACACCAAGTACGACCGTCCACGGGACTTCGTCTTCGCCACCAGAACAATTTCAGGAGATGTGTCATGGCACGCAGCCTTGTCTTTGTTTCGAATGTGGCAACCGCACTTGCCATTTTCCTGTCCTCGCTCGCTCATGGCGAGCAATTGGCGAGAATCTCGACGCATTCACACCGCTACGGTGGTCAAATCGACATCTCCGCTTATAACGATCCCCTTTTGAAGGGCGTCGCCTGCTACGTTTCAAGATCACACGACGAAAATGCCCTGGGTGGAAACTCTCCGCCGACGCGTACGCCTGACGCGCAGGCTTCGTGTCATCAAGTAGGCAAGCTGACGATGCCAAACCAGGTCCCCAAACAGGCGCAGGTGTTCGACGAGTCCGTGGATCCAATCTTCAGGGTCGTTCACGTATTCCGGATTCTCGATCCGAGCAGGCTAACGGTGCTGTATTTCAGTTACACGGAAAGTGAACTCGCAGGGGACCTGCCTGGTCATGTTGACGTGATCCGATTGCCTATACGCGGCCGGCAAACCGCGGAATAAGAGATGGCCATCCATTCGTTCACGTTGCCGAGGAATGCGCCCAGGTCTCGGCTGCACTTCGATCACACGAGCGCGCCTGTATGTTCCGGCGAACATCGCGTCGGCCCCTTCTCCGTGGAGGGCCCGTTCTCTCCGTCAACATTCCGCCCGGTCTGTTTTCGCACGGGGCACCCCTGTTGCGCGCCAACCCCGCTCGACCGCGTTCCTGCCATCCGCGACAGAGAATTGCTAGACTGGGCGGTTCCCGAATGCCCACTCGAGCAGCTAAAGGTTCTCGGTGGTAAGTAAGCGGACGCGCCAATACAGATATCGCTCCCTACACATCCTCTTAATTTAAATAGAAACTTGGCCAAGCAGATGTGGAAGCAACGCTGCAAAACAAGAAGCAGCTGTTCAAAGTGCGCAGTCATGGCGGCTTCACGCTGGTCGAAATCATGGTCGTGATCGCGATTCTTGGCATTCTCGCCGCACTGATCGTGCCGAAGGTCATGAGCCGTCCGGACGAGGCGCGCCGCGTCGCCGCGCACCAAGAGATCGGTACCATCATGCAGGCGCTCAGGCGCTCAAGCTGTATCGCCTGGATAACGGCCGGTATCCGACGCAGGGGCAGGGGTTGCGCTCGCTGATCAAAAAGCCATCAACCGATCCGGTGCCGAACAACTGGAGGGACGGCGGCTATCTGGAGCACCTGCCAAACGATCCGTGGGGCGGCCAGTATCAGTATCTGAATCCGGGCGTGCACGGCGAAATCGACGTGTTCAGCTATGGAGCGGACACCAAAGCAGGTGGCGAAGGCAACGATTCCGACGTCGGCTCCTGGGAGTAGCCTTAGCAATGCGAAGCCGAAATTCGGCCGGAACGACTGTGGAAATGGCGGATGGTGAGTCGGCTGGATTTCCTTGTACAGCTGAACCGCATCAATGAACCGTTCGCGGCACCTCGAACGCGGCTTGCCAACGCGCGGCAGATCGTGTCATCGGGCAACTGGTGATTGCTTGGGCGGTGGCGGCGCTTCGAAATCAGCCCCGCGTCACCCTCGGCTCGATAGCGATTGGCCAGGCGCTCGACCTGCCGCCGACTCATGCCCAGCCTCTCGGCGGCACGCCAGGTCATCAGCCGTCCATCGACGACGGCTTCGACGACCTTCAGCCGATCGACTTCGCGCATGGTCATGGTGATCGTCTCGATCTCGCTCATGGCTGGCCTCCGCAGCGTGCGAAAACCAGTCCAGCTTGCCCTCGAAATACCTGCGGTGCGACATCTGTACTTTGCTCAAGTACGACATTACAACTTTGCCGTGACACTCGGAACATTGTTAGTAAAGCTTATGTAAAGTCGGTTAGAAAGGCGGCAGACGAAAGCTGCCGCACACACCGCCGAGGCGCCATGAAGAAAACCGGGATGAGCAGCGACGCTCGCACGGCCCTGCGAGATCGATCCGCCGCCTAGTGCCCGAATCGTCGCACGAAACGATAGAAGATCCACGGATGAATCTTCAGCATCGCCATGACCAGCGACAGCTTCGGCCGATGGTCCGAAACCATGCCGAGCAAGTGCCTGAGACGAAGCCTCTGCGCGACGCTATCCAGAATAGGCTCGGCTGACCGATACGTCGGCGCCTTGATCGCTGCCTGAAACGCGATGGTCCGAAAGCCATAGACATATTTCAGCCTGAAGAAAAGCTTCCGGTAATTTCTTATCGGCATGGACGCCGTGCTCTTCTCTACCCGATCCATGATCGCAAAGATGTCAATGATCTTCGGATTGAATCGTGTCGAGATGCCCGATTCGCGATACATGTACGAATACAAGGTATCGGGCATGAGACGAACGACGCTGGCTTTACCGAGCGTCTGGACCGAAACACAAATATCCTCGTAGATCAGCCCCGTCGGATGCTCGATCGCGAGGAAGATCGAGCGGCGTACTAACTTGTTGAAGCAGTACGCCTGCAACGTCAAGTCGAGAATTTTCTCTACGGCTTCAACACCGCTCATGACGGTATCGCCGGCTTCGACGCGATAATTGATCTTGCCGTCCGGGCTAATATTCTCGGCGGCAAAAATTACGATATCCGCATTGAGCTTCTCCGCTTCTTCGGCGACCCGGCGTATGAGATCGTGATGAACGTGATCATCGCTGTCCACGCAGAGCACATATTCGCCGCTCGCGGCGAGTGCCGCAATCCTGCGAGTCTCTGCGAGCCCCTTGTTTTCAGCATTTTTGATGAACTTCCAGCGAATTCTGCTTTGCTGTTCGAGGATGCGTAAGGTCATTTCCCCGGAGCGGTCAGGACTGCTGTCGTCGACGGCGATGATTTCGAAATCGGTGGAAGTCTGCGACAGTAGTGAGTCGAGGCATTCTTCGATATACGGCTCGACTTTGTACACGGGCACCAGCACACTGATTTTCGGCGGTTCTGACATGAAGTTTCGTCCCTATAACTGCACGTGAGTGCTTTATTCAGGAAAACGACTAGTGCCACAGGAGTTTACCCGATGAACGGCGTGGATGTGCGGCTTTGGGCGAAGACAGATCGGAGGCTTGAACGTCTCACGTGCCGAGAAGCCGCCTGCACCACGCGCGCGCATGATGTGAAAAAGGGCGCTTTCTCGCCCTTCTTATCCGATGAAGGGCAAATGCCCGCTTACTTCGCCCCCAGCAAATGCGGCAAAAACTGCGGGATATGCGGGAAGAAGATGATCAGCAGCAGGTCGATCACCAGCGCGAAGATAAAGGGAAGAATCGCGCGTGTCGCCTTCTCTACCGACACGCCGCCGATCGAAGCCGCCGTGAAGAGACAGAAACCTATCGGCGGCAGATTGATGCCGATGGCCGAGTTGATCAGCACGATCACGCCGAACACGACCGGATCGATGTGCATCTGCACGACGAGCGGCAGGAACACCGGAATCACGACGGCAATGCTCGAGATCGTTTCGAGCACGGTATGCGCGGCGATGAGAAACAGGTTGATGAGGATCAGCAGCACGATCGCGCTCGTGGTGATCGCGAGAAAACTATTCGCGACGTGCAGCGGAATCTGCGCTTCGATCAGATAGCGCCCAAGCACGAACGCGAGCCCGAGCAGGAACGAGACACGCGTGGTGTTCACTGAAGTTCGCACCAGAATGTCCTTGAAATGCGAGAGCTTCAGCGTCCGAAAGATAAACGCGCTCACCAGCGTCACATAGACGGCCGCGACCACGCCCGCCTCCACCGGCGTGAAGATGCCGCCGAGGATGCCGCCCAGAATGATGACCGGCGTGAGCAGCGCCCAGAACGCTTCGCGGAAGGTCGTCCACAGCTTGCGCCCATCGAACGGCTCGACGGCGCTGTAGCCCTTCTTCACCGCGGTCACGTAATTGACGATCATGAACGACGCGACCACCAGCAGCATCGGAATGATACCGGCGATGAACATCGTGCCGACCGACACGTTGGCCGTATAGGCATAGACGAGCATGCTCATCGACACGGGCGAGAGCAGCCCGAGCGAGCCCGCCGCCGATTGCAACGCCACCGCGAACGCGCGGTTATAGCCCTTCTTCACCATGCCGGGAATCATCACCGAGCCGATGGCTGCCGTGTCGGCCGTCGCCGAGCCGGAAAGGTCCGCGAAGAACATGCTCGCAACGATCGTCACCTGGCCGATGCCGCCGCGCATGAAGCCCACCAGTGCCTGCGAAAATTCGATGATGCGCTTCGACACGCCGCCCGAATCCATGATCGCGCCCGTCAGCATGAAGAACGGAATGGCGAGCAGGCCGACGTTGTTGAGGTTCGAAAAAAGCTGCTGCGGAATCACGAGCAGCGACGTGCCGTTGATCGACAGCGCGAGCGTCGCCGCAATGCCGATGCAGATGGCCACCGGCACGCCGAGCCCGAGCAGCCCTGCTCCAAATGCGATTGCCCACATGATGTTTTTCCTAGAGATGTTCGGACACGCCCTCGACGAGCGTGGCGTCGGTCTGCGTCTGCGGCGCAAGATGCGAGACGGCGATCCGCACCAGCGAATGAAACGCGAGCAGCGCGCCGCACACCGGAATCGAGAGATACGGATAGACCATCGAGATCGGAATCGACGCGGCGGTTTCGGTGCCCATCAGCGCGAGCATGTCCGTGCCGTACAGGACGAACACCGCGCCGAGCGCAAGGATCGCGCAGTCGGTGAAGTCCTTGAGCAGCGGCGCGAACGCAGCCGGCACGCGATCGGCCAGCACGCGCACTTCCGGATGCGCGCGCAGCTTCACGCCGGCCGCGGCGCCGAGGCACGTCAGCCACACGAACAGATACGCCGACACTTCGTCGGACCACGACAGCGAATCGTGCAGCACGAAGCGGAAGATCACCCCGAGCCCCGCGACGATCACCGCCCCGAGCAAAAGGCAGCTACAGACGAACAGATTGATCTTCAGCACGATGCCGTCAACGAACATCAAGCCGCGCGCGAGCTTTTCCATGCGTGTCGCCTCCCGTGGTGCCTGGGTTGTGCGGTGGCCGTCGTTCGCATCCGTCATTTCGATGCGACCGCCGGCGCCTGCTTGGCCGAATTGATCTCCTGATACAGCGCCGGGCCGTCCGGAATCTTGCCGATCAGTTCGTCGCGCGCGGTCTTGGTCGCTTGCGCCCACGGCGCGGTATCGACCGTCGTGACCTGAATGCCCTTCGCTTTCATCGCGGCGATCGCGGCGTCGTATTCGCGCTTGTACTCCTTGAGATCGAAGTCCGCCGCGATCTTCGCCGAGTCCTGGAACGCCTTCTGATCGGCGGGCGAAAGCTTGTCCCACGCGCTCTTGCTCATCGCCAGCACGACCGGCAGATAGTTCACATGCGTCACGTAGAAGTGCTTGGCGACGTCGGAGAATTTGTCCTGAACGAACTGCTCGGGCGAAGTATCGGCGCCATCGACGAGACCTTGCGACAGCGCGAGAAACAACTGGTTGTAGGCGAGCGGCGTCGGATTCGCGCCGAGTGCCTTGTAGCCCGCGATATAGCCGGGGCTTTGCATCACGCGCACCTTGAGGTCCTTCATGTCCGCGAGCGACGTGACCGGACGTTTGGTCGTGAACAGGTTGCGTTCGCCGACCGCGAGCCACGTCAGGCCGATCATGTTCACCGGCTTCATCATGTCGAGATACTTACGCCCGACCGGGCCTTGCAGCACGCCGTTCGCCTCGTCCATGCTGGAGAAGAGATACGGCATATCGAAGATCTGCCATTGCTTGATCGTGTTGTCGATCGGCGCCTGCGCGGAGATCATCAACTCCTGCGTGCCGGTGCGCAGCGCCTGCGTCATCTGCACTTCGCCGCCGAGCTGCGATTGCGGGAACAGTTGAATCTCGATGTGACCGTGCGTGCGGGCGGCGACTTCCTTCGCGAAGACCTGCGCGGTCAACTGATAGTGATTGTCCGGCGCCAGCGTGTGACCGAGCTTCATCACGACCTTGTCCTGCGCGCTCGCGCCAGACGACGCCGCCACGCACATCGCGGCGAGCGCCGCGCTCATCGCCATGCGCAGCATGCTCTGCGCTCTGAAAAGCGAACTCATGTTGTCTCCTTGCTCGATATGGATACCGCCCGGCGAGTGCGCCGCATCGTTCGGTGCGAGTGCCCGGTGCGAATGCGGAGCCGGCGGGTTGACGCAAGTATTTGTGATCGCGGCGAGGGTGCGTTAGGACCAGTCGTCGAATTTCTTGGACTTTTTTACGCTGCCCTTTCGCATCGCCGGGTCCGATGCAAAAAAGTCCAAAAGATCGCGCGAACCGTCCTACCGGTTGCCTGTAACGCGTCTTTAAAGTGACTTCCAAGCCGGCGATGCAACATCAGCACGCATCGTTCAGCGTTAACCCCAACTCATCCGAGAAGAAACATCGACATGGCCAAACGCCCTCATATGGATTGCTATGCAATCGGCGACACCGCCGATTTCGCCAAGACCGTCTCCGAATACGATATCTACGGCTTTGCCGGCATCGTCGGCGATTTCTACGCCGTGCATCTCAACGAGGAATACGCGAAGGGCACGCGCTTCGAAAAGCGCATCGCGCAGGGCTGCCTGTCGGTCGGCTTCCTTTCCACGGTGATGGGATACATGGCGGCGAAAGCGCCGAGCCCCGGCGCCGTATCGTATCGCTACGACATCACCTTTAACGCGCCGGTGTTCATCGGCGACACGGTGAGCGCGCGTCTCACGCTCGAAGAAAAGGATGAAGAGCGCAACGTGTGCATCTTCGCCGCCGACGTGACGCGCCAGGACGGCGTGGTCGTGGCATCGGGCAAGACCTATCTGAAAGTGCTGTGACGCCATGACGAACGACACGCTTCCCGTTCTCGCGTCGCAGCATGGCGCGCTGCGCCTCCTGACGCTCAATCGCGCCGACAAGCTCAACGCGTTCACGCCCGACATGCTCGCGGCGCTCGAAGCCGAAATCGCCGATGCGCTCGCCGACGACGCGACGCGCGTGATCGCGCTCACCGGCAGCGGCGCAAAGGCGTTCGCCGCGGGCAACGACATCGAGCGGCTCGTGTCGCTCGACGGCGTCTCTGCTTATCGCGACATGGTGGCCGGACAGCGCGCGCTGTTGCGTCTGCATGAAAGCGCGAAGCCGACCATCGCGATGGTCAACGGCTACGCGCTCGGCGGCGGCTTCGAACTGGCGCTCGCGTGCGACTTCATCGTGGCATCGAGCGAGGCGAGCTTCGCATTTCCCGAGATCACCCTGAACACCATGCCCGGCTGGGGCGGCACGCAACTCGCCGTCGCCAAGATGGGGCTCGCGTGCGCGAAACGCTTCGTGATGAGCGGCAGGCGCTTTTCCGCGCGCGAATGCGAGGCGTTCGGCTTCATCCACGAAATCGCCGCGCCCGCGAAACTGTTCGACGCCGTGCGCGCGCTGGCCGACACCCTCGCCTCCTACGATCCGTTCGCGGCCGAGATGGCGAAGCGCGCGCTGAATCGCGCGAGCGACATGCCCTTGTCCGCCGGACTCGACTTCGAGGCCGCGCAATACGCGGTGAATTTTTCGAGCGAAGGCGCGCGCGCGGGCCTGGGCCACTTCGTGGAACGCAAACGCGCACGCCGCGCCGCGCGAGCCGACACCGCACCGGTCACGCCATGACGACAACCTTCAATCAACCTCACTGGCTCGGCGAAGAGCACACGATGATGCGCGAGGCCGTGCGCCGTTTCGCCGAGAAGGAAATCGCACCGCAATCGGAGACGCTCTGGGAGCAGGAAGCGTTTCCCTACGCGATCTGGCGGCAGGCCGGCGAACTCGGCTTCACGGGCTTGCCGTATCCCGACGAATTCGGCGGCGGTGGCGGCGACTGGCTGTCGTTCGTGATCGTGCTCGAAGAACTCGCGCGCGTGGACTGCGCCGTCGCCAATGCGCTCATGGCGAACTCGACCGTCGCGAGCCTGTTGAACAACTACGGCACGCCGCAGCAGAAAGCGCGTTTCTTGCGCCCCATTCTCGACGGCACGCAGATCGGCGCGATCGGATTGTCCGAGCCCGACGCCGGTTCCGATGCGGCGAATATCGGCACGCGCGCGGTCTTCGACGGCGAACGCTGGATCATCGACGGTGCGAAGACGTTCATCAGCAATTCGGGTACGGAGATCGGCGGGCCGACCGTGATCGCGGCTGTCACCGGCACGCGACCCGACGGCCGCAAGGAGATCTCCAACTTCATCGTGCCGCAAGGAACGCCCGGCTATGGCAAGGGCAGAAAGCTGCGCAAGATCGGCTGGCGCGCATCGATCACGCACGAACTGTTCTTCGAGCAATGCGCGATTCCCGCCGATCAACTGCTGGGCGAACGCGGCGCGGGCTTGCGTCAGACGCTCGCGCAGATCAGCACGGGGCGCATTCTGATCGGCGCGCTCGCGCTCGGCATCCTGCAGGGCTCGCTGGATCGCTCGGTCGCGTACATGAAGGAGCGCCGCGCGTTCGGACGCGCGATCGCCGAGTTCCAGGCGCTGCAATTCAAGATCGCCGACATGGCGGCCGATGCGCACGCCGCGCGTCTGATGCTCTACGACGCCGCCGCGTCGAAAGATGCCGGCGCGCCCTTCGATGTGCAGGCGTCGCAAGCCAAGCTGTTCGCCACCGAGCACGCGATGAAAGCCGCGCATCAGGCATTGCAGATTCACGGCGGCTACGGCGTCATGGCCGAGTTTCCCGTCGCGCGCGCATTCGGCGATGCGAAGGTGCTGGAGATCGTCGAAGGCACGTCGGAAATACAACGCATGATCATCGCGCGCACGCTGCTCGCGTGATCGCGCGCTGAAACCGAGAGGAGAATGTTCATGCTGGAAGGCATCAAGGTGCTGAGTTTCACGCATTTCCTGCAAGGCCCCGCCGCCGTGCAGATGCTCGCCGATGTCGGCGCGGATGTCATCAAGATCGAACCGCCCGGCGGCGCGTTCGAACGTAGCTGGACCGGCGCGGACGCGTTCATCGAAGGCGTGAGCGTGTTCTTTCTGCTCGGCAACCGCAATCAGCGCAGCATCTCGCTCGATCTGCGCGACGAAGCCGCGCGCGAGATCGTGTGGCGTCTGATACGCGAAGCCGACGTGCTCGTCGAGAACTATCGTCCCGGCGTGCTCGACAAGATGGGCTTCGGCTACGCGCAGGTGCACGAAGTCAATCCGCGTCTCGTGTATTGCTCGTGTACCGGCTACGGTTCGTCCGGGCCTTATCTGAAACGTCCGGGCCAGGATCTGCTCTTGCAGGCGATGAGCGGACTGACCATGCTGTCCGGCGATGCCGAATCGCCGCCCACGCCGGTCGGTTCCGCCATCGTCGATCAGCATGCGGCCGTACTCGCCGCATTCGGCGTGGTGGCCGCGTTGCAGGCGCGCGAGCGCACGGGCGCCGGCACGCGCATCGAGAGCAATCTGCTCAACGCCGCGCTCGATCTGCAAATCGAGCCGTTCACGTATTACATGAACAAGGGGCCGTTGTGGGCACGCACGCATCCGCCGATGGGCAGCCGTTTTCATCCCGCGCCGTATGGCGTGTACCGGACGCGTGACGGTTATATCGCGATGTCGCTCACGCCGACGCAGAAGCTCGCGAATGCGCTGTCGTGTCCCGCGCTCGCCGAATTCACGCATCCGAAGGACAACGTGCGAAGGCGCGACGAGATCAATCGCCTTGTCTATGACACGCTGAAAACGCGCACGACCGAGGACTGGATGCGCACCTTCGAGGAACACGATATCTGGTTCGCGCCCGTCAACGACTACGAGCAGGTGGAGCAGGACCCGCAAGTCGCGCACAACGAAATGATCCTGTCGTTCGATCACAAGGAAGCGGGACCGGTGCGCGTGCTCGCGCATCCTGTGCGCTACGACGGCGCGGCGCCGCCCTTGCGGCGGCATCCGCCGAAACAGGGACAACATACCCGCGAAGTGCTCGCGGAACTGGGCTACACGCCGCAGGAAATCGACGGCTATGTCGAACGCGGCATCGCATTGACATCGAGGAGAGAAGCATGAGCGCACAACCGAACAACTGGCCGGCGCTCTTGCGCTTCGACGACGTCGAGATCGGCCGTACGCAGGTGAACGTGCACACGGTCACCGAGGCCGAAGTGGACGCGTTCGGGCACCTGTCCGGCGATCTGAACCCGCTGCACATGCAGCACGCCTTCGCCGAATGCTCGCCGTTCGGACGGCGCGTCGTGCATGGCCTGTTGACGGCCGCGCTGGTGTCGGCGGCGCACACCGAACTGACAGGGCCAGGCTTCGTGTATGTCGGACAGGAGCTGCGTTTTCTGGGGCCGGTGTATATCGGCGATACGGTGACGATCGGCGTATGCGTCGTCGAAAAGAAGCCCGCGAAACACATTCTCGTGATGGACACGACCGTGCGCAATCAACAAGGGCACGTCGTGCTGAGCGGACTTTCCGCGCTGAAGGAACTGCGCTTCGACCATGCGCTGATGGCGCGCAGCGCGGCGGCGTGACATCGCCGCGCGGGCCGCATGGTGTAAATGCCAGTTAGCCGGCGGGCGCGGGCACGGCTACACTCGTGCAGTCGCCCGCGCCGCGCGGGCATGCAGGCGGGCGCGAAGACACTCGCCGCCGACGGAGGAGACAGTTGGATACCGCATGTTGCTGTCACGTTCCGGTGATCCGGATCGAGGACTACGAATACGGCGCACACGTCAAGACGCCGGACTTTCATCTCGCGCCGATCGAGGCGCTCAAGTCGACGCTGGTCTATCCGCATCGGCACGACTTCTATCACATGATGTGGGTGCTCGCGGGCAGCGGCTCGCATGTGATCGATTCGGTGCGCTACGACGTGCGTCCCAACACGCTCTACTTCATGGCGCCGGGACAGATTCACGATCTGGATCTTTCGGCCGACACGCTCGGCTATTCGCTCAGCTTTTCGTCGGAGTTTTTCGCGTTCCGCGTGCAGAACCGCCATACCGAAACCGAAGTGCCCGTCTACAACTTCGAGCAGCTCGCGCCGTGCGTCAATCTGAGCGACGCGCAGGTGCGCGAACTGGCGCGCGTGATGGACGGCATTCGCCATGAGTATCAGGAGGAACAGGTCGGCTACACCGACGCGATCTGGGCCTACTTGCACGTTTTCCTGATCAAGGTCGCGCGCATGTGCGACGCCGCCGCCATGCGAGATGCCGCCGCGACGCGCAGCGTGCTGCTGTCGCGCCGCTTCAAGAGTCTGCTGGAGAAGCATTTTCGCTCGGTCAACGAGGCGGCCGATTACGCGCGCCTGCTCAACGTCACGGAGCGCGCGCTCAACGAGGCGACGCGTCAGGCGCTCGGCAGCACCGCGCCCAAGCTGATCCGCGAGCGCGTGATGCTGGAGGCCAAACGGCTGCTGCTGCACTCCGAAGTGAATGTCGCGGAGATCGCCGCGATGCTCTCGTTCGACGATCCTGCCTACTTCAGCCGATGCTTTCGCAAGCACACGGGCCGCTCGCCGATCGACTATCGGCGCAGCCTCGACAAGCTGCACATCTGAGCGTCGTCATGTGCCGCTTCGATGCGGAAATGTCCAACAGTTCATGCGTTTCATCCTAACGCGCTCGCGCAGGCGCTTCTTAGAATCGTCCTGCGAATGACGAACTCAAGGAGACGCCGTGTCGAACGCAATGAACCCGCTGTCACTCAGCGAGAACCAGGCAAAGCTGTTTCGCGAAACACTCGATAAAACCGCGCAGAAGGTCGCTTCCGACGAGCTGACCTTCGGCGTCGAATTCCCGCAAGTCACCGGTCCCGATGGTCAATGGGTGCGTCTGCCCGCGTCGCTCTCTGCGGGCTACGACGGCGACGCATGGAGCCACGGCAACTGGTTCTGCGGCTTCTGGGTCGGCTTGCTGCTGAGTTCGTATCTGCACACCGGCGAGGCGCGCTTTCTCGAATGGGCGCGTGCCCGCATGCTGCTCGTGCGCCAGCGCGCGCAGGATCCGAACACGCATGACATCGGCTTTATCTTCGATAGCAGCGCGGTGCCGGGGCATCACATCACCGGCGACGCGTGGTTCGCCGATATCGCGCTCGAAGCCGCGGACAAGCTGCGCGCCCGGCTCGTGACCACGCGCGGCGGCGCCTATCTCGCGTCCTGGGGGCCGATCTCCGATCCGCGCGGCCGCAGCGCCTCCGCGATCGACACGATGGCCAATCTGTCGCTGCTCTACTGGGCCGCCAATCACGCCGACGACGGCAGCTACCGGCACGCCGCGGACGCGCACGCCGAGATGACCGCGCGCGCCTTCGTGCGCGCCGACGACTCGACCTATCACGCCGTCGAATACGACGTGGAGAGCGGCGCGCGCAAACGCGGCTACACGTTCCAGGGCGCGTTCGACGAATCCGCATGGAGCCGCGGCCAGGCCTGGGCGATCTACGGATATGTGAACTCCGCGCGGGAAACCGGCAAGCGCGGCTATCTGGACCTCGCCGAGCGTCTCGCCGATTACTACCTGCGCCGCCTCGAAGGGCGTCAGGTGCCGCCGTGGGACTTCGATGCGACCGGCCGCGACGCCGAGATCAAGGACACGGCCGCCGCCGCCGTGGTGGCGTCGGCGTTGCTGGAGATGGCACGCGTGCATCCCGATGCGCACGCTGCGGGCAAATGGCAAGGCCACGGCCTCGCGATGCTCGAAGCGCTCTGCCGCGACGAATTCACACGCGACGGTCAGCACGGGCTGCTGCATAACTCGTGTTACTCGAAGCCGCACAATATCGGCGTCGACGGTGCGACCATGTTCGGCGACTTCTACTTCGTCGAGGCGCTATGCCGCGCCGTGCATCCCGGCAAGCTGCGCCCGCTCGACGACACGCGCATTGCGCTCGCCTGAGGGTCTCACGAAGCCATCGCCGGCAACGCGGCGCGCGCAATCGATAACCCGCGCGCGCCGGATTACCGATCTGCGTGGGCAACTGCTCCTCGCATTGCAAAGCTAGCGCGCATTTTCATCGAGCACGAGAAGGTTGTCGTGAGAAAACCCGAGCGCTACCGGCTGCCCGCGCTCCGGCAGGGTCCTGTTGGGATCGTTGAAGACATCGAGCGATACGACCGCGTTGCTGACCCGCGCACGAATGCGCACCACGGCGCCGAGAAAGCTGATCTGCTCGACGGTGGCCGCGAGCGAATTCCGTCCGTTCGACGGCGGCTCCAGGATGATCGCTTCGGGGCGCAGCGCCAGCAATCGTTCCTTGCCGGCATCATCCGGCGGCAGTGGGCGCGACGTCACGAGCTCCTGACCATCGACCGCGATGCGCCCGCTTCCGGGATCGATCACGCGCCCGGCGAGAATGTTCAGCGTCCCGACGAACGATGCGACGAAGCGCGTGCGCGGAAAATTGTAGATGTCGAGCGGCGAGCCGATCTGTTCCACGCGCCCGTCGTTCATCACGACGATGCGGTCGGAGATCGACAACGCCTCTTCCTGATCGTGCGTGACGAAAATCGATGTAATGCCGAGCTCGCGCTGCAGCGCCCGAATGTCCTCGCGTAATGACACGCGGATTTTCGCGTCGAGCGCGGACAGCGGTTCGTCGAGCAACAGCACCTGCGGCTTGCTCGCGAGCGCGCGCGCCAGCGCCACGCGCTGTTGCTGTCCGCCCGACAATTGCCACGGATAACGCGCGGCGAGTTGCGGCAGCTTGATGAGTTCGAGCATCTCGGCGACGCGCGCGTCGATCTCCTTCTGCGAACGCTTCGCGACCTTCAACGCGAAGCCGATGTTCTGCGCCACCGTCATGTTCGGGAAAAGCGCATAGGCCTGAAACACCATGCCGACGGCGCGGTCGCGCGTACGCATGTGCGTGACGTTGCGTCCATTCAGACGGATCGTGCCGCGCGTGGGCGTTTCGAATCCGGCGATCATGCGCAGCACCGTCGTCTTGCCGCAACCCGACGGACCGAGAAACGTGATGAATTCGCCCTGCTCGATCGTCATGTCGAACCGATGCAGCGCGACGTTCGGCCCGAACGTTTTGTGAAGATCGTCGATTTCGAGAAATGGCATAAGTCGCGGCCTCGTCGGCTCAGGTTTTATGGCCGGCCAGTGCGCGCGCCGATCCGAACACCTGGATCAGGCCCATCGATGCCCATGTGACGACGAACGCGATGATCGCCAGCGCCGAGGGCTCGTATGCGCGATTCGCGCCGATCAGTTGCAGATAAGGTCCGAACGCCGGACGGTCCAGCAGGCTCGCGATCGTGAATTCGCCGATCACGACGGCGAACGTCAGGAACGCGCCGGACAGAATGCCCGAGCGCACGTTGGGAAAGATCACGCGGAAAAGGATCGTCGTCCAGCCGGCGCCGAGACATTCGGCGGCTTCGGTCAGCGAGCGGACGTCGACGGCGCGCATGCCCGCATCGACGGCGCGGTACATGTACGGTAACGACAGCGTGACGTAGCCGAAGACGAGCAGCAGATCGGTCGCGCGCTCGTTGCTGGTGAGCGGCAGGATGGAACTGCTGTTATAGATGCGCAGATAACCGAACACGATCACGATGGCCGGTATCACGAGCGGCAGCAAAGTGATGAACTCTACGACGGGCCGCAGCTTCGGCAGACGCAATTGCACCCAGTACGCGGTCGGCACGACGAGCAGCACGCCGATCACGATGGTGAGCAGGCCCATGAGCACCGAGTAGCCGAACGAAGCCTGAAAACGCGGATCGCCGAGAACGACGCGATACGCGTCGAAGCTGTAAGCGTCGCGGCGCATCCGCAGGCTGAATTCGAAGGTGGCGGCGAGCGGAATCACAAAATACATCGTGCCGACGATCATCGCGATCCAGGCGCCCGCGCGCGATTGCGTCTTCATGCGCGTCTTCATGCGCGTCTTCATGTGCGTCTTCATGCGCGTCCCCTTTCGGCCCTCGCGCGCAACCAGATGTAGCCGCCGTTCGACAAGCCGGTGACCACGATCATGCCGAGCGCGAGCGCATAGCCGAGGTTCTGGTTATGCAGCACGTCGCCGCGAATCTGCGCATACAGCAGAATCGGCACGATGTTGAGCGAGCTGCCCGTCAGCGCATACGCCGTGGCCACTGCGCCGAACGCGTTGGCGAAGAGCAGCAGCGCCGCGCCGAGCACGCTCGGCCACAGAACCGGCAAACCGACGTATCGCCAGTACTGCGCGGCCGTGCCGCCGAGACAGTCGCACGCTTCGCGCCACTCGCGTTTGAGACCGTCGAGCGCGGGCGTGATGATGAGGACCATCAACGGAATCTGGAAGTACAGGTAGGTAATGGTCAGCCCGACGAAGCTGAGGATGCTGAAGCCGGTGGAATACAGATTGACGCCGAGGTATTTGCGCGCCAGCACCGTGACGAGGCCCACGCGTCCCAACGTGCAGATGAATGCGAACGCGAGCGGCACGCCCGCGAAGTTGGACGCGACGCCCGAGAACGTCATGAGCGTCGGACGGATCCACGCCGGCAGCCGGCCATGCACCGCTGCCCAGGCGAGCAACGCGCCGAACAGCGTCCCGCCGGCGGCGGATGCCACGCTCACCTTCACGCTGATCCAGTAGGCATCGAGCACGGCGGGCTGAAACAGTTCGCGAAGATTCGCCAGCGTGAAGCGTCCCTGCGCATCCTGAAACGCGCCGATCATCAGAAAGGCGGTGGGCAACAACAGAAACAGCAGCGCGAACGCAAAGAATGGCGCGACGCCCGCATACGTGAGCCAGCCCGCGCCGCGGCTCGCGCGGGCGGGGCCGGACTGCGGCGCGGGCGCGGCCGGCGTCAGCAGATCCGGGCCCGAAGCGCCTGGCTGCGGAGATGCGCTCATTCCGGCGAACTCGCGGCTACTTCACGTTCGCGCCGACGACCTGATCCCAGCCTTTGGTGACGGCGTCCTTCGTGGCGTTTTGCTGTTCGAGCGTCGGGAACACGGCGTTGCTGTAAGCCGATGCCGGCGGCAGTTTGGCAAGCAGCGCCTGCGGCACTTTCTTCTGCGCGACCAGCTCGTTATAGCGCATCGGATGGCAGTATCCGGCCAGCCAGCCGAGTTGCCCTTCGTCGGAGTAAAGGAATTCCATCCACAATTTCGCGGCGTTCGGATGCGGTGCGTAGGCGCTGATCGCCTGCACATAGACGCCCGCGACGACACCCGTCTTCGGCACGATCACCTGCACTTTCGGATTGCCTTTGAGCGTGTCGCGATCGGCAAGCGCATTGTAATCCCAACGCACGATGATCGGCGTCGTCCCCTGCGCGAGCGACGCGGCCTTGCCGATCACCGGCACGAAGTTGCCGCTCTTGTTCAAATCGGCGAAGAACTTGAGGCCCGCCTGGTCGGCCTTCGACGCGTCACCCTTCGTCTGCGAAAGGCCCGCCGCATGGACAGCCTGAATCGCCTGATTGGCCGAACGCGGGTCGCCCGCGAGCGAGACCGCGTTGCGATAGTCGGATTTGAGCAGATCGCCCCAATCGGACGGCGGCTTGTCGATCATGTCCGCGTTGACTTCGAACGCGAGCACGCCGTAGTAGTCGCCGTACCAGTAGCCTTCCGCATCCTTCGACGCAGCCGGGATCGAATCCCACGTCGACACCTTGTAAGGCTGCAACAAGCCTTCCTTCTTCGCGGACGGACCGAACGACAGGCCGACATCGATCACATCCGGCGCTTGCGGACCCTTGTTGCCCTTGTTGGCCTTGATCGCTTCGATCTCGTCGCCCGAGCCCGCATCCGGATTCAGCTCGTTGACGTGGATGCCGTACTTCTTCTGGAACGTGTCGATCAGCGCGCCGTATCCGCACCAGTCGTGCGGCAACGCGATCGTGGTCAACTGCCCTTCCTGCTTCGCGGCGGCCACGAGCGCCTCGGATGGCGCGGCCGATGCGGCGTCGATGCCGCCCGCCGCGAGTCCCGCTGCCGTGGAGATCGAAAGAAGACGGCCCGCCCAGATACGCTTCATCGTCATCGCTGTTCCCGAAAGGAAGGTAGTGCGTTGAAGAGAACCGCCGATTGCTGATGCAGGCTAGTTTCAAATCCTCAAATTTGCAAGCTGCCAAAAAAGTACAACTTTCGCTTATGACGGATGTAAGCTGAACAACAGCGTGCCAGCGCAATTCTCATTGTTGCTTCCACCATCGAGCATTCCCTATGTGGCAGAAAGACCGTCATCAGCGCATACGCGCGCTCCTGTCGATGCTCGGCCGTGTCTCGAACGAGAGGATCATGGCGGAGCTTTCCGTGTCGCGCGAAACGGTGCGCCGCGACTTGCTCGATCTGGAGCAGGCGGGTGCGCTACGGCGCGTGCATGGCGGCGCCGTCCCGTCGAGCGACGAGGCGCCCATCGCCGAACGCGCCCGCGCGAACGTGCGCGCGAAGTCGGCCATCGCGCGGGCGGCAATCGGCATCGTTCACGCCGGGCAAACCGTATTCGTCGATGCCGGAACCACGACCGCCATCCTCGCGGACGAGCTTGCGAAGCTCGCCAATCTCACCATCGTCACGAATTCGGTCGATGTCGCGCTGCGGTTGCGCGGCACATCGGGACCGCATGAGCGCGTGCGCGCGATGAACGAGGTCATCCTGCTCGGCGGCATGCTCAGCGAGCGCGCGGCGGCCACGACGGGCGCGACGACCGTGCTCGACATCCGGCGATACCGCGCCGATCTGGCGATGCTCTCGCCTGTCGGCATCGATCAGCGGCACGGGGCGAGCAACTTCGATCGTGCAGAAGCCGAGATTGCCCGGGCGATGGTCGAGAATGCGGACCGCGTCGCGATCCTCGCCGATCACAGCAAGATCGGCCAGCGCAGCCGCATCACGTTTTGCGCGCCTCGCGACATCGACGTTCTCGTGACCGATCGCAAGTCCGGCGAGGCCGCGGATTTGCGCGCGCTCAAGAAGACAGTGGGCGACCTGGTGCTTGCGTGAGCTGCGTCATTCCTTGACGTGCAGCGTGTCGAGCGAGCGCTTGCGCAGACGCGTGTCATGCAGCGCGCCCGCCGCATCGAGCACGGGATACGCCGTCGAACAGAAGAGCGAGTTCAGCCGTTTCATATTGCCGATGAGATCCAGGTGCAGCGCGCTGGTTTCCACGCTGCGCGAGCTTTGTCCCGCCAGCCGGTCCAGATGCTTGTGCGAGTAGGCGCGCTCCAGATCGCGAAAGCGTTCCTTCTCGGCCAGCAACTGCTCGGCGCATCGCAGATCGTTGTTGAGAAACACCGACAATCCGAGCCGCAGGTTACTGATGAGCCGCGCATGCAGATCGTCGAGTTCGCCCAGGCCCTGTTCCGAGAACGCGAGCCGTTGCGAGATTTTCTTCTCTTCGATATCACTGACGATTCGCTCGATGATGTCTCCCGCATGCTCGAGATTGATCGTCAGCGAAATGATGTCCGTCCAGCGACGGCTTTCCGCCTCGTCGAGCTGCTCGCGGGAGATCAGCGTCAGATAGCTTTTCACTTCCGCGTAGAGCTGGTCGACGTCGTCGTCCATGCGCATGGTTTCGCGGGCGACGGCGAGATCGTTGCGTCTCAGCAGATCGGCGACGTTATCGAGCATGACGCGCACGATGTCGCCGATGCGAAGCACTTCACGCGAAGCATTCGCCAGCGCGAGGCTCGGCGTCACGAGGCCTGCCGGATCCAGGTACAGCGGGCGCAACTCGCCGGTCGCGACCGTGCGATCCGGCAGCAAACGCCGGCTGATCGCAGCGACCCGTTCGACGAGGGCGAGACACGCGCAGCAGCGCACGGTGTTGTAGATAACATGGAAACCGACTACGGCTTCGCGCGGATTGGCGATCAGAACCGGCAATCCGCGTGCGAGCAGCGATGCGAAAGGCAGAATGATGATCGCGCCGGCCAGTTTGAATGCGAAGCTGCCAGCGGAAAGACGCCGTGCTGCCGCGTTCTGCGGCAGCGCGTTCAAGAGCGCCAGGAGCCCGCTGCCCAGATTCGCGCCGACGACGAGGCACAAGGCGACCTTCAGCGAGATGACGCCCGACGACGCCAGTGTCGCCGTCAACAGGACTGCGGCGAGGCTCGAATACGAGAGCATCGCGAAGCCCGCGCCCACGAGCGCGTCGAGCATCGTGTCGCCTGTGAGCGCGCCGAACATGACCCTGACGCCGGCGCCCTGCATCATCGGCTGAGCCGCTTCGACGATGAGATGCAGCGCCAGCAGAATCAATCCGAGTCCGATGATGGTTCGGCCCACCTGCCCCGCCCGCGTCTGCTTGCGGGTCAGGAAAAGCGGCACGCCGAACAGGATCAGGATCGGCGAAAGCCATGACAGGTCGAGCGTCAGCACTCGCGCCATCAACGCGGTGCCGACATCCGCGCCGAGCAGAACCGTTAGCCCGGCCGCGAGCGGCACTAGTCCCTGCGCGGCGAACGATGTAATGATGACGGCTGTGGCGTTGCTACTCTGCACGAGGCTCGTCACGCCGATGCCGGCCAGAAATGCGCGCGTCTTGCTGCCGGTGCTACGGCCCAGAATGGCGCGGAGATCGGCGCCGAGCACGCGGAGAATGCCGGTGCGGACGATATGTGAGCCCCAAACCAGGAGGGCGACGCCAGAGAGCAGATTGAGAAGAACCAGCACGGCGAATCGATTTCCTTTGAATGGACGTGACGCTGACGCCAGGCTGTCGAAAATTGGATTGTGACAATAGTGTTACACAGTTCCCACGGCAATTGAGTGAAGTCAATCTTCCATGCAATGCGGCGTTGCGTGCATGCCGCAACTCGCGCATCCGCTTGAAACCAGCGTCTCGCGGGTTTCGCGTCCGCAGCTAGAATCGGCGCTGGCGCATGGAGACCTCGATGGGATACCTGATCGTATTGAGCGTGGGTTGGATGGCGGGTGTTTTGAGCGGCGTGATCGGCACCGGCTCGTCGATGCTGTTGATGCCCGTGCTCGTGCCCATCTACGGCCCGCAGCAGGCCGTTCCGATCATGGCCATCGCCGCGATAATGGGCAATCTCGGCAAGGTCCTGTCCTGGTGGCGCGAGATCGACTGGAAAGCTTCCATTGCCTATGGCGCGACAGCCGCGCCCGGCGCGATATTAGGGGTTCACACGCTGCTTGCGCTCCCGCCGCACGCGGTCGAGCTCGCGCTTGGTCTCTTCTTTATCGCGATGGTGCCCACGCGCCGATGGCTCGCCCGCCGGGCCATGCGCCTTTCGCTCTTCCAGCTCGCGCTGATTGGCGCACCGGTCGGCTTCCTGACGGGCATCGTCGTTTCGACCGGACCGATCACCGTGCCGGTTTTCATGAACTACGGCCTTGTGAAGGGCGCGTTTCTCGCGACCGAAGCTACCGGTTCGCTGATCGTCTACGGAGCGAAAGTCGCGGCCTTTCAGCAGTTCGGCGCCCTGCCCGCTCAGGTGGTCGCTCAAGGGTTGATTACCGGCGCGGCGATCATGGCAGGCACGTTTTGCGCGCGCGGGATCGTCGCGCGCATGTCCGCTAACACCTTCCGGTTCATCGTCGATGCGCTGATGGTGTCGTCGGGTGTGTCATTGCTATGGGCCGCAGTCCGCTGAAGTGAAGTGCGTCGCGGTGAACCAGCGCCTGCGCCCGATGCAAATCCCATCGCATTCCCGCAAGTCATACGTCTCTCGTGCTCTGCTCCACTGACGCACGCTTCCCTCCCGCCGCGAAGTGACGCCCCGAGCAGGCGGATCCATCGATCAGACGGCGTCTGAATCACTCGCATTCACGCGCCGATTCAAAACTTGCGCGCGGCACAGCGCTTGCGCATCAGTGCCGCGCGCATCGACGCCGCAACTCTTCCTGGAGACATCATGAAACTGCTTACTACTCAAGAAGGCCTGCCGCGCCTGTCGTGGGGTTCGATCATTGCGGGCGTCATCCTTTCGATGATCGTCTATCTCATCATGAGCGTGCTCGGCACGGCGATCGGCGCATCGCTCCTGTCGCCGTTGTCGAAGCCCGATACGTTGCACGGCTTCGGTTTCGGCTCGGGCGTATGGGTATTCGTCACGACCGTGCTCGCGGTTTTCGTCGGCTCCTATTACGCCGGACGCTGCGCGCCCGTCCTCGGATGGCTCCACGGTCTGCTGTCATGGGCGGTGATGACGCTGCTCGTCGTGTTCGGCATGACCTCGCTGATTACGGGCGCGGTGAGCACGGCCGGCAGCATCGTCGCAACCACCGCGCAAGTCGGCGCACAAGCCGGCGCGACCGCCGCGAATCAGGCGGGCGGGAACAATCAGCTCATCGACTCCGCGAAGCAGCAAGTGCAGGCGGCGATGGCATCGGCGGCGTCGGCTGCATCCTCTCCGGATGCCGAACAGAACGCGCGCCAGGCCGCCGACACCGCCGCGCGTGGCGTCGCTCGCGCAAGCTGGTTCTCGTTCGCGGCGCTCGTCGTCGGCGCGATCATCGCGATCGTTTCGGGCGGCGCGGGCTTTCGTCATCAGCCGCCGGTCGAGGAAGGCGGCGGCTCCGCGCTGGATCGCAAGAACGCGGCCCCTCGCAATCGCACCGTGCAGGCAGGCGCCCGCCTTTGAGCGCGCCCGGCCGACGACCTGACCACGCTTCAACGGAGACGCCGATGAGCGCCGATGACAAGCCCACGACCCCGAACGCGACGAACGCGGACTCGTCCGGCACGTCCGACGCGCTCCGGCTTTCCGCCGTGCAGGAGGAATTGTCCGTCGACGTGAAGCGGACGGAGACCGGCGCCGTGCGCGTTCGCAAGGTGGTGCATGAAGAGATGCAGCCGGTCAGCATGCGCCTGAGCGCCGAAAAGGTGGAAGTCAGGCGCGTGGCCGTGAATCGTCCGGTCGAGGAACGTGCCGAGCCGCGTCGCGAAGGCGACACGCTCATCATTCCTGTGTACGAATACGTGCCAGTCGTTCGCATGCAGCTCACGTTGAAAGAAGAGGTGCATGTGACGACACGAGAGACGCAACAGGACGTCGTCCACCAGGTTCTTCTGAACTCCGAAGAATTGGTGGTCGAACGCCGCGAAGGCACGAGCGGCAAGTGGAAGCCCGATCCGGATGCCGGCTAGATTCACCCGCACCCGAGGCGGGAACGGCCGTTGCGCATATGGACCGGCGCACCTCTCGATACCCGAATCACTCTCACGGAGATAATGCAATGAGCCAGACCATCATCGGTGTATTCAATACGCTTCAGGACGCGGAACTTGCTCAGACGCGCCTCGAAACGGAAGGCGTCGCCCGCACGAATATGAACGTGCATGCGAACGATATGAGCGCGTCCACGTCCGTGTCCGGCGATGCCACCGACCGTCCCGCCGGCGAGCATCACGAAGGCGCGATGGCGCGCATCGAGCACTTCTTCAAGAACCTGTTCGGCGATCACGATCAGCCCGAGGAAATCGGCCACTATCACGAAGCGGTCCGTCGCGGCGGCGCGCTGTTGACGGTGGATGTGATCGACGAATCGTCGATCGAACGCGTGCGCGACGCGCTCTATGCAGCCGGCGCCATCGACATCGACACGCGCGTCGAGCAATGGCGCAGCACGGGCTATAGCGGCTATGACCGCAATGCGCCGGCTTATACGGCCGATGAGATCGCCGCTGAACGGCAGGCCTTTCCCGTCGTGAAGGAATCCGTCGAAGTCGGCAAGCGCGAAGTGCAGACGGGCGGCGTGCGCGTCTATTCGCGGGTGACCGAAACGCCGGTGAGCGAATCGGTGAATCTGCGTGAAGAACACGCGAACATCGAGCGTCGGCCGGTGGATCGTCCGGCGACGGTGGCGGATCTGAAGGAAGGCTTCGTCGAGATCAGGGAAACGGCCGAGCAGCCCGTCGTGGCGAAGACGGCGCGCGTGGTCGAGGAAGTGGTCGTCGGCAAGGAAGAAACGAACCGCACCGAAACCATTCACGACACGGTGCGCGGTACCGAAGTGGAAGTCGAGCGGACGGCGGGCAACCGGGACGTAGCCGACGGCGCGGTTCCGCCGGCGAAAAAGACGCCGCTGTAACGCGTAGTGAGAACGGCCGCTCCCTGCGGAGCGGCTGATTCCGCACGTCTGCGTCCGCTACATTCCCGTTCGCTCAGTCGACGAAAGGCAGCTTGCGGTCGCGCGCTTCCGTCAGCATGGAAACGGTGATCTTGCGCACTTCCAGCTTGCTTTGCGTGATATGCGCGCGCAGCAGCATCGCCGCTTCGCCGCACTTGCCGCGATCGATGAAGCGCAGCATTTTCGCGTGCTCGTCGTAAGTTGCGCTAGTGCGATGCGGCTTCAAGAAATCCAGCCGCCGCACGATGCGGATGCGCTCCGTCACTTCGTTATGCACGCGCAGCATCTCGCCGTTGCCGCTTGCGCGCACGAGTCCGCGGTGAAAGTCCTCGTCCAGGCGAAACATCGCGACGGGATCGCTTTCCTGCGCATCGGGCGAAACGCACCACACCGACTTGAGCGCATCCACTTCCGGATGCGGTGGCGCGCTGCTCGCGAGTTTGTCGAGCGATGCGGTCTCCAGCACGATCCGCAAGTCATACAACTGATCGAGCTGCGCGAAGTTGATCTCCGACACCTTCCAGCCACGCCTGAAACCGACTTCGAGATAGCCTTCGCGCAGCAGGCGGAACAGCGCGTCGCGCATCGGCGTACGCGACACCCCGTAGTATTGCGCGATGTCGGTCTCCGAGAAGCGGTCGCCGGGAAACAGGCGAAAGCTGAAGATGTCCTGCTTCAACTGCTGATAAACCTGCTCGGCAAGCGGATTGGCGCTCTGAATGGCGCGCACGGCACTGCGCTCCGTGAGTTTGGGCGAGTTGATTCGATGTCTCCGTGTAATGCCTCTTCAGGGCGTTTCGATCAGGCTCACGTGCGCCGCGACGATGGTCCACCCCGCGAACGCATTCGATGCATGGCCGATGCGCGCCCACGTCTGCATCTGACGTCCGAGCAAAGGCGTGGCATCGCTCGTGAACTCGGTGCTGACCGAAGCGTAATCCGTACCGAAAGTCGTCACCACCGTTCGATGCAAACGCCGCGAACGCGGCACCGGCGCGCACGTCTCGCGCCAGCGGCGAATTTCATCGCCGCCATGCTGCACTTCGGCGATGCCGTATCGTACCGTTTCCGGCGCGTGCCAGAAGAGCGCGTTCATGGTAGCCACATCGTTATCGACGAGCGCCTTCTCATAGGCGATGAACGCGCGCTCGACTTCAGCCACCGTTTCCGGACGATTCAGTTCCATCAATTCTCCAGCACATCGGCGAGCGTGGCCGTCCATCCGACGATGCCGCCCTGCGAGCGAATCATCTCGATGGTCGCAGTCTTGAACGACGGTATGTAGCTCGCCGTCGCGTCTTCTATCAGCACGCATTCGTAGCCGCGATCGTTCGCTTCGCGCATGCTCGTCTGCACGCATACTTCGGTCGTGACGCCTGCGAACACGAGATGCGTGATGCCGCATCGCGCGAGCTCTTCGCCGAGGCGCGTTGCGTAAAAGGCGCCTTTGCCGGGCTTGTCGATGACGATCTCGCCCGTAATGGGCGCGACCGCATCGACGATGGCGTTGCCCGGTTCGCCGCGAACGAGAATGCGGCCCATCGGTCCCATATCGCCGATGCGCGCTCGTGGCGCGCCGCGCAGCCGCTTCGCATCCGGACAATCGGAGAGATCGGGCGCGTGCGATTCGCGCGTATGCACGACGAGCCAGCCGCGATCGCGCGCATGTTCGATCAGTTGCGCGACGGTCGGCACGATCGACGTCAGCAGCGACACATCGTTGCCGAGCGCTTCGCCGAAGCCGCCCGGCTCCACGAAGTCGCGCTGCATGTCGATGACGATCAACGCCGTATGCGCTACATCGAACGTGAACGGAGACGGCCGGGCGCGGGTCAGGGTAGGCATGGCGTCAGCCCTCGTATCGGCGTTCGGGTTTCGAAAAACCGCATGACGTCCCGTCTTTCACGACGACTTCGTCCTCCCACGGCAGACGATATTCGCCACGCACCATGTCCTGCATGAACGTGTACGGACAATCCTGCGCGCCGCCCTTCACGGCGACATAGCCGCGATGTCCGAACTGATAGATGTTGTTTTCGACGCCCCAGTGAATGCGGGCTTCGCGCACGAGATCGGGGCGCATTTCACAGGTGATGATCTCATCTGGGCGATGACTGCCATCGACCAACACCCTGCCGTCGAAATCGCAGAACATGCCTTCGCCCATCGAGTCGAACGTGCCGTCGCTGCCGCACAGACACACGCTCGCGGTCTGCGCGAGATTCTGGAATGCGTTCGACTGATTGGTGATTTGCCAGGCATGGCGAATGGGCGCGGTATAGCCCGCCGTGCGCAAGATGATTTCCGCGCCCTTGTAAGCGGCTTCGCGCGCCATCTCCGGAAACATGCCGTCATGACAGATGATGAGCGAGAGCTTCGCGCCCTTCGGCCCGATGCACACCGGCACGCCGAGATTGCCCGGCTCCCACGGCTCGACCGGCACCCACGGATGCATCTTGCGATAGTAGAGTCGCACCTCGCCCCGATCGTCGATGATGATCCCGCTGTTATAGGGATTGCCGCCTGGATTGCGCTCCATGATGGAGAAGCATCCCCAGATGCGATGCTCGATGCACGCCGCCTTGAACGCGGCCACTTCGGGACCGTCGAGCGAGCACATGATGGCATCGTTCGTATCCATCGACAGGCCGTGCAGCATGTATTCGGGAAACACGACCAGATCCATCACCGGATTGTTGCGGCGCGCCTTGCCGATCAGTTCGACGATGCGCCGTGTCTGCGCGGCCAGTTGCTCCGGGGTGGCGACAGCCGGATTCTGCAACTGCACGAGACCCACGACGATGCCTTGCGGCGACTTGTTCAATCCACCGAGACCGCTCGAACTCATTCTTCCTTGCTCCTTTATGCGTGAACGGCGAGCGGCTCTGACGCAGCGCGCGTGGCGCTTTCGACATGACCCGCCATGTGTCTTCCCAACGCGACGCGATCCGCGCCGCTCGCAGCCGTTTCGTGTACCAGCCGCCCTTCCGCGATCACCGCGATGCGATCCGCCAGTTCCAGCAGTTCATCGAGGTCTTCGCTGACGAGCAGCACTGCGGCGCCTGCATCGCGTGCGGCGAGAATGCGCGCGTGGATGTCGGCGACCGATGCGAAGTCGAGTCCGAATACGGGATTCGCGACGATCAGCACATCCACCGCTTGCCCGAGCTCGCGCGCGAGCACGGCGCGCTGCACGTTGCCGCCCGACAACGTGCCGATGGCGCGCGCCGGCACCGGCGGTTTGACGTTGAATTCGGCGATGAGACGTTCGGCGCGTTCGCGCATCGCACGGCGATCGAGACGCCAGCCGTGACGCTTCATCGGCGCACGGTCGAAGTCGCGCAAGGCGAGGTTGTCCGCGATGCTCATGTTCGCGACGCACGCATTGCGCAGCGGTTCTTCGGGGAGCGCAAATACGCGCAACCGCGTCATCTCTTCACGCGTCGCGCGGTATGGCTCGCCATGCATGCGCATTTCACCGCTTTGCACGCGGCGCTGGCCGACGAGCGCTTCGATCAGTTCCTTCTGCCCGTTGCCCGATACGCCCGCGATGCCGAGTATCTCGCCCGACTTCACGCTGAGCGAAACATCGCGCACCGCCCGATGTCCACGATCATCGACGACGTTGAGACTGGACAGCGCGAGACGCACGGGCGAAGCCGCATCGAGCGGCTTGCGTTCGGGCTGCATTCCGGCGAGTTCGGGATCGTCCTGCTTCGCGGATTCACCGCCCATCATCCACGCGGCGAGCTTGTCGCGGCTCGTATCCGCGACCGCGCTCGTCCCGACGAGCTTGCCCTTGCGTAACACCGTGACGTCGTCGGCATACGCCATCACTTCACGGAACTTGTGCGTGATCATCAACACGGTCAGCTCGCCGCGCGTGGCGAGATCGCGCATCAGGCCGAGCACTTCGTCTGCTTCCTGCGGCGTGAGCACGGACGTGGGTTCATCGAGAATGAGGAAACGCTGCTGCAAATAAAGCTGTTTCAGAATCTCGAGCTTCTGCTTTTCTCCTGCGGCGAGACCGGCGACGGGCGCATCGAGAGGCAGACGAAAAGGCATCGAACGCATAAATGCATCGAGCGCGGCACGTTCCTTCGGCCAGTCGATCTTCCACGGCAATCGCCCGCGCGCGAGCAGCAAATTCTCTTCGACCGACAAGCCCGCCGCCAGCGTGAAATGCTGATACACCATGCCGATGCCGAGCGCCTGTGCATCGCGCGGCGACGCGATTCTCACCTGCCGCGCATCCGCGATGATCTCGCCGTGATCGAGCACGCCATAACCGACGAGCCCTTTCACGAGCGTACTCTTGCCCGCGCCGTTTTCGCCGAGCAGCGCATGCACGGTGCCCGCGCGCACTTTGAGCGTCACGTCGTCGAGCGCGGTGAAAGCGCCGAAACGCTTCGTCGCGCCGAGCACTTCCACGCTCATCGCTTTGGTCGGTGCGTTCATGGTCAGCGTCCCAGCGTCGCGAGCAAAGCCTTCGAATCCGACACCGTGCCGAATACGCCGCCCTGCATCAGCACCATGTTGAGCGCGGCGTCGTGATTGCCCTGATCGGTCGCGCCGCAACAATCCGCGAGAATGGTGCATTCGAAGCCGCGATCGTTCGCTTCGCGCATCGTCGTGTGAACGCAGACATCGGTCGTGATGCCCGTGAGCACCAGATTCACGATGCCGCGCGTGCGCAATACCATTTCGAGGTCCGTTGCGCAGAACGAGCCTTTGCCTGGCTTGTCGATGACGATCTCGCCTTCGATCGGCTTCAGTTCATCGATGATTTCCCAGCCCGGTTCGCCGCGCACGAGTATCTTGCCGCAGGGTCCTTCATCGCCGATGCCGATGCCGTTCGTGCCCGCGCGACGGCTTCTCCATCGCTTGTTGGCGGGCAAATCCGACAGATCGGGCCGGTGCCCTTCGCGCGTATGAATGATCGTGAAGCCTTGCTCGCGCATCAGCGTGAGCACGTTCCTGATCGGTTCGATGGGCGCGCGCGTCATCGACAGGTCATAGCCCATCTTGTCGACATAGCCGCCGATGCCGCAAAAGTCCGTCTGCATGTCGATGATGACGAGCGCGGTGTTCTCCGGCCGCAGATTGCCGTCGTAGGGCCACGGATAGGGACGTGCTTCGATGAAGCGGCTCATGTGTTCGACTCCATGAAAATAGGGTTCAACGCGTGAGACTCAGTTCGCCGGGCGCACCCGCGAGCGTGCGGTCGGGACGGCAATTGACGATCATGATGACGAGGGTGAGGACGTAAGGCGCCGCATTGAAAAGGTAGTAACCGCTCGTCACGCCGATGGCCTGCAACGCGGGTCCGAGCGCGCCCGCTGCGCCGAAGATCAGCGCGGCCCACAGGCATCGCAACGGCTGCCAGCGCGCGAAGATGACGAGCGCGACGGCCATCAGGCCTTGTCCGCTCGACAAGCCTTCGTTCCAGCTTCCCGGATACACCAGCGACAGATACGCGCCGCCTACGCCCGCGAAGAAGCCGCCGACCGTCGTCGCGA
Source organism: Caballeronia sp. NCF2 (assembly GCF_023631205.1). Lineage (NCBI taxonomy): Bacteria > Pseudomonadati > Pseudomonadota > Betaproteobacteria > Burkholderiales > Burkholderiaceae > Caballeronia > Caballeronia sp. NCF2. Next base: position 64,652 of record NZ_JALQDN010000065.1, read on the forward strand.
GAATGCGAACGCGCGTGATCGGATAACCCATCGCGCGGGCGCTTTCCGCGTTCTCGCCGACGAGACGCAAAGCCATGCCCCAACGCGTATGTCGCAAGCCCCATTGCAACGCGAACGCCAGCGCGACGCCGATGATGAAGAGCGGATTGACATGCAACGCGTTATGCAACTGCGGCGACGAAGCCCAAGCACCGAGATCGATCGATGACAACATCGGCGCTTGCGGCTCGATGAACGGCTTGCCGAGATAGAACGCGAGGCCGGTGCCGACCAGCATCAGCGCGATGCCGAACGCGATGTCCGACACGCGCGGCAACGAGCACACGAGACCGTGCAGGCAGCCGAGCAGCAACCCCGCGCAGCCGGCCGCGAGCACGCCGAGCCACGGCGAGCCGGACAGATACGCGGCCGCATAACCGGTCATCGCACCGGATACGAGAATGCCTTCGAGGCCGAGATTGACGCGCCCGCCCTTCTCCGTCAGACATTCGCCGATGCTCACGAACAAATAAGGCGTGCTCACGCGGATGGCGCCCGCGAACAACGACAGCAGCAGCACCGCGACGGGTGAATGTGCATCAAACATGAGTGCCCTCCAGTCGAACCGACGAGCGCGCGACGGTCATTGCCTGCAGCCTGATGCGCCAGGCCGCGAGACGACCGCCCATCGCTTCCCACGCGAGCAGGTTGGCAAAGAGCAGACCTTGCAGGACGAGCGTGGTGGCATCGGGCAGACCCAGGCGGCGTTGCAGAAGCGAACCGCTCGCTTCGATACCGCCGACGAGCACCGCGCACAGAATGATCGCCAACGGGTTCTGACGCGCCGCGAACGCCACGAGAATCCCCGCATAGCCGTAACCCGCCAGCAGCGATGCGTTCGCGCTGCCCTGCACCGCCGCGACTTCGAACATGCCCGCGAGACCGGCCGCCGCGCCGCCCATCGCGCAGGCCGCGATCGCGAGCTTGTTCACCGGCAGCCCGACGAGCTTCGCCGCATGGTTGTTGCCGCCCGCGATGCGCATCGCGAAGCCTTTGGTGCTGTGGCGCACGAAGACCCATGCCGCGACGCACGCGAGCGCCCCCCAGAACAAGCCCCAATGCACATCGAGACCCGGCAACGAACCGATCGAGAAGGCATCGGGAACGGGCGGCGTCGAAGGCTTGTTGAGACTCGCGGGATCGCGCAACGGTCCCTCGACGAGATGCTTGAACAATGCAATCGCGATATACGACATCAACAGACTGCTGATCGTCTCGTTGACGCCGCGCAGTTGCCGCATTGCGCCGACCGCGCCGATCCACACCCCGCCCGCGATCATGCCGGCGAGCGCCATCAACGGAGCGACGACGAACCACGGCATCGCGGCAGGCACGACCGTCGCCACGACCGCCGATGCGAGTCCGCCGAGCGCGAGCGCGCCTTCGCCACCGATCACGATCAGCCCGACCTGCGCAGGCAGCGCGACGCACAACGCGGTGAACATCAGCGGCGCGGCGCGCAGCAACGTGCTCTGCCACGCGAACGACGAGCCGAATGCGCCTTGCGCGATCAGCACGAGCGCATCGTCGGCGGGCTGGCCCTGCACGAGCAGGAATAGCGAGAACAGCACCAGCGTGCCGATGAGCGCGCACAACGTCGGCAAAGCGGGCAACGCGCCCAGCGCCACGCGCGGTAACAGAGGATAGGAACGCATGCCGGCTCCGCGAAGGAATGAATCAGATCTGCCCGACGACGCCCGCGACGAGATAGTTCATGCTTTCCAGCTTGATATCCGTCTGCGCGTAAGCCGTGCCCGATGCGATGGCACTGCCGCCCTTGTTGTCCTTCATCGGGCCTTTGAAGATCACGTAATCGCCCGCGGCCATCTTCGTCTTGATGGCGTCGGCATTGGACTTCGCATCGGCCGTGACTTTCGCGCCGTAGGGCGACATCTTCACGAAGCCTTCCTTCAGGCCGCCGCGCAGAATGTTGGGCTGCGGCTTGCTGGTCTGCGCATCCGTGACGAGTTCCTTGAAAGGCGTCGCCCAGTCCCATTCCGCGCCCGTCAGATAACCCTTCGGCGCAAGCGCGGCCTGACTCGCGTGATAGCCGCAACTCATCGCGCCGCGCTTCTCCGCCGTTTCGATGACGACCTTCGGACCGTCGACGTGACAGGTCAGCACATCGCATCCCTGATCGACGAGACTGTTGGCCGCTTCGGCTTCCTTGACCGGCATCGACCAGTCGCCGGTGAAGATGACGTGCGTGGTGATAGACGGATCCACCGATTGCGCGCCGAGCGTGAATGCATTGATATTGCGCAGCACTTGTGGAATCGGCTTGGCGGCGACGAAACCGAGCTTCTTGCTCTTGCTCACGTGTCCCGCGACGACGCCGTTGAGGTACTGACATTCATCGATATAGCCGAAGTAGCTCGCGATATTCGGCGGATTGCCCTGCTTCCACAAACCGCCGCAATGCGCGAAGCGGACCTTCGGATACTTCGCGGCCATCTTCAGCACGTGCGGATCGAAATAGCCGAACGAAGTCGCGAAGATGAGCGTCGCGCCGTCCTGTTCGATCATCGCTTCCATCGTCTTTTGCACGGCCACGGTCTCGGGCACGTTCTCTTCCTCGACCACCTTCACGCCCGGCATCTTCTTGATGATCGCGGCGGCCTGAGCCTGCGCCTGGTTATAGCCGTAATCGCCCTTCGCGCCGACATAGATCACGCCGACGGTGAGATTGCTTGCGCCGAAGGCGAGATCGAAGGGCAGCGCGCTGCCGAGCGCGAGCGCGCCCGCGCCTTGGATGAACTGGCGGCGATTGGTCATGATGTAGCTTCCTGTTTGAGTTGATCGCTGGATGAAGAGACGAGGCTGTGCCGATACGCGCGCCAGCCGCCGAAGGAAGTGATGTCGCGTGCGCCGCTGTCCGGCGCGACGGCGGCCGGTTCGCAGATGAAGCCTTTGACGATGCGGCCATCGGCGGTCGTGACCGTGCCGATACCGAGCGGCGCGGGAATCGCCGCGACGAATGCGCCGAAGGTCCGCATAGGCATCTCCCATATCTCGATGGCGATCGCGGCACCCTCGTTCTCGGTGCGCACGAGTCCGGGCTTCGGCGGCTGCGTATCGGCTAATGCGTAGAGCGTGTAGTGCGGCGACGTCATCGTTTCTTCGATGAACCGCGCGCCCGCCTGCTTCATCTGCCATTCGAGCGGCATGCCGCGCAGATGTGCGCCGACTACGGCGAGCTCGATGCTTGGCTCCTGGATCGGCAGCGGATCGATGCTGGCATCGGAAAGTGCCTGAATCTTCGCGCCCAATGCCGCGAGTCTCCGATCCGCGCCCGCTGGCCCGATGAGCGTGATGCCCGCGGGCAAGCCGTCGGCGCGCGGCGGTCCCGGCACGGCGAGCGCGCACAGGTCGAGCAGATTGACGAAGTTCGTATAGACGCCGAGACGGCTGTTCACTTCGACCGGGTTCGCCTGCACTTGCGCGATGGTCGGATGCGTCGGCGTCGTGGGAACGATCAGGATGTCGAACGTTTCGAACAACGCTTCCGCCTCACGCTTCAGCAGCGTGAGTTCGTATTGCGCGTTGAATGCGTCGGCGGCGGAGAATGCGTCGGCCTTGCCGATCACTTTCGCTACGGTCGGATCGATGTCATCGCGGTTCGTGACGAAGAAATCGCCCAGCGCCGCGCGGCGTTCCGCGACCCACGGACCGTCGTACAGCAACGCGGCCGCGCGTTGCATCGGCGCGAAGGGAAACGTCGCGGGTTCGAGTTGCAGACGATCCAGCGTCGCCGCGAAGGCGTCGGCCGCGTGCGTGTCGCCGAAGAATTCCAGCGTGTCGGGAATTGCGACGCGCGGCGCATCCGGCAGCAAGCCGAGCGCTGCGACACGGCGCGAATAACCGTCGAGCGCATCGAAAGTGGCCATCTGCTGCAGCACGATCCAGGCATCGGCGACGTCGTGCGCGAAGATCGATAGCGTATCGAGACTCTTGCACGCGGGCACGACCCCGCGCTTGCTGACGAGCCCCAGCGACGGCTTCAATCCGACGATGCCGTTGAAACCCGCCGGCACGCGGCCCGAACCGGCGGTATCGGTGCCGAGCGAAAACGCGACGATGCCCTGCGCCACCGTCACCGCCGAACCGGAACTCGATCCGCCCGACACATATTCCGGATGACTAACGTGTCGCACGGCGCCATGCGGCGAGCGCGTGCCGACGAGCCCGGTCGCGAACTGATCGAGATTCGTCTTGCCGATGAGCATCGCGCCCGCATCGATTAAGCGCTGCACGGCGAACGCCGTTTCGCCGGGCGTATAGGCGAACGCCGGACATGCGGCGGTCGTCGGCAAGCCCGCAATGTCGATGTTGTCCTTCACTGCGAACGGCACGCCGAATAAAGGCTTGCGCTCGAAGATCGCGGGTCCGGCTTCGGCGAGCTCGCGTGCAAGCGACGCTGCCGTCGTTTGCAGATCCGCTGCCGGAACGACGAGCGTCCATGCTTCCGGGCGATCACTCGCTTCGATGCGAGCAAGCGTCGCTACGGCGATTCGCTGCGGGTCGGTATCGCCGCGCGCGTACGCATCGAGAAGTGCGCGAACGGTGAGCGGTGCGTGATCGTCGGCAGATGCGGTCGCGTTCATGAGTTCAATCTTGAATACAAGTTGAACGCACAATGCACTGTCCGTGCCAGTGACAGATTCCGCCGTTAAATCAACGATTTGGCATCAGCGTCGCGACTTGCGGCGACCGGGCGTGATCCACGCCGGTTCAGCAATGACCCAGCCGTGTGCGATAAATCCCGCTGACGGTGCAGCGGTCCACGGCTCCGGGCCGACAGAGTCCGCGCTACTGCGTGTCGCCGATTTCCGGCGCGATGGCCGCATGGTTGACGATCGCGACCATCGATATCCCGCCGATCATGTTCCCGAGAAGCGTCGGCAGCAGGAACACGCCGAAGTAATCGCCGATGCTCGCGGCGTGCGTCATCACGGCATACGCGGCCTCGGCCGAACTGGCGATGACGTGCGTCAGCTTGCTCACGCCGACGGTGTAAGTCACGAGCAGGATGGTGAGCAGGCGCGCGGACCGCGCGCTCGGCAAGAGCCAGACCATCAGCGCGATCAGCCAGCCGGCGAAGACGGCGCGTACCAGTGTGACGCCGAAGCCGGCGCTGAAAGGCGCACGCGCGACCTCCGCGAGCGCCGCGTTGACGTCGGGATCGAACACGTCCTTGAACTGCAGAAGCGCGGCGAATACGGCCGTTCCGACGAGATTGGACAACAACACGATCGACCATAGGCGCAGCGTTTTACCCACTGTGCGCAAGTCACGCCGCGTGAGCACGGGCAGCACCGCTGTCAGCGTGCTCTCGGTGAAAAGCTGCTGACGCCCGAGGATGACGAACACGAAGCCGATCGTATATCCCAGGCTTGCAATCAGATGCTGCGATTTGGATGCAGGCAGCTCGCTTTGCAAGATCGCCTGAACGAGAAAGGAGAAACCCATCGAAAGACCCGCCGCGAGCCCGGACCATATGAGCGCCGAGGCCGTGCGCTCCATCGCGGTTTCGCCCTCTTCGCGCACGATTTCGTGGATGACGAGCGCATGCGGCGTCGAATGATCCGCGGCTTGCTCGCGCTGATCGTGGTCGAGGTGGGGCGACTCGGCGCCTGCTTGCGATTCGGACATTGACTCTTCTCCTGAGGCCGCTGCTGCGTGCGTCGTGCACGATGCGATGCGTGCTTACAGCAGATTCGATGCCTGTCGGGCATAGGGCCTGCTGCTGCGACCTCGTTCACCCGAAACAACCGATCCAACCGCTACAAGACCGACGATGAAAACCGAGACCTTTTCCCTTGGCGGCTACGACGTCGAGGTATCGACGAAACAAACGCCAACCGGCGACTGGACACCCGAGCTGCGCGTCACCCGCAACGGACGGCCGGTGGCTCTGCCTCAAGTCGAGACGGTCGAACCCAACTGGCTGACGAGCGCGGAAGCGCTGCGCGGCGGCGTCGAACAGGCGCGCCGGCTGATCGATCGATATCTCGCCGGCCACGACAATCAGCACACCGGCGGCGCAATCGGCCATCCGGCGAAGCCCGGCGTCCAGGACAAATGATCTGAATCGCGGCGGCGACGTGCCTGCTTCGAGCGCGACCCGCGATCGTCGCGCGTGTGGCCCTTCGATTGCTCGGCGAGCTTATCCGTCATCCGCAAGCAATCGGGCTTGCAGCGAACGGCCCGCAAGGACCGCAAAATGAAGATCGCACAAGTTGCACCGCTCTATGAAAGCGTTCCCCCCAAAGCCTATGGCGCGACCGAACGCGTCGTTTCGGCGCTGACGGAACAACTCGTCGCGTGGGGTCACGACGTCACATTGTTCGCTGCGGGCGACTCGAAGACCCAGGCGCGCCTTCGCGCGACACATCCGGTGGGACTCTGGCGTGACGAACGCGTGTGGGATACGACGAGCCATCATCTGCGTCAGCTCGACGCCGTCGTGCGCCGCTCCGCGCAGTTCGACCTCGTCCACTTCCACGGCGAGCCGTTTCATCTGCCATTGCAGCGGTATATGTCGTGTCCGTCGCTTACGACCGTGCACGGCCGCCTGCTCGTGCCCGATCACGGTCCGCTCTACGAGGCTTATCCCGATGCGCCGCTCGTTTCCATCTCGGACAGCCAGCGCAAGGACACACCGCACGCCAACTGGATCGGCACCGTGCATCATGGCCTGCCGCTCGATGCCATGCGCTTCTCTCCGAACGGCGGCGACTATCTGCTTTTCGTGGGCCGCATGATGCCCGAGAAGGGAATCGAGCGCGCCGTCGAGATCGCGCGGCGCGCGGGGCTGCCGCTCAAGATCGCCGCGGCCGTGCATCCCGGCGAACGCGCGTGGTTCAGGGAAGAGATATATCCGATGCTGGAGGCCTCGCAATCGTTCGTCGAATATCTCGGCGAAGTGGGCGGCGAGACGCGCCTCGAACTCTTCTCCCACGCGCGTGCGTTGATGTTTCCGATCGGCTGGGAGGAGCCCTTCGGCCTCGTGCTCATCGAGGCGATGGCTTCCGGCACGCCCGCGATCGCTTTCCGGCGCGGTGCGGTGCCGGAGATCGTCGAGCATGGCGTGACGGGTTTCATCGTCGACGATGTCGAACAGGCCGTGCGTGCAGTGCGGAAACTCGGCACCATTCGTCGCAACGATTGCCGGCGCAGCTTCGAGCGGCGCTTCAGCGCCGAGCGCATGACGCGCGATTACCTCGCGATTTATCGCACGCTGCTCGCGGATCCAGCGCGAGGCGGCGAGGAATGGGCACCCGGCGACCCGATGCAGGCATGACGATTGCCGTTCCCGGTTGCATTCACTCGCGTAATTGGCCATGCGCATCGCCCAGGTTTCCACTCTTTATGAGAGCGTGCCGCCGCGACGTTACGGCGGCATAGAGCGCGTCGTGTCCTGGCTCACGGAAGAACTCGTGAAGATGGGACACGACGTCACGCTCTTTGCAAGCGCCGACTCGCGCACACGCGCGAAGCTCGTCGCGAGTTCGGACTGCGCCGTGAGACTGCTCGAAGACACCGCCGATCCGCAAGCCTTCCACTTCGCGATGCTCGAGGACGTCGTGCGCGCGTCCGGCGATTTCGACATCGTGCATTTTCATACGGACTATATGAGCTTTCCGTACGCGCGCCGGCTCGATGCCGCGCACGTTACGACGCTTCACTGGCGGCTCGACGTGCCCGGCCTCGACGCGCTTTACCGGCGTTTCGCCGATGTGCCGCTCGTGTCCATCTCCGATGCGCAGCGCGAGCCGATGCCGTGGGCCGGCTGGACCGCGACCGTGCATCACGGCATGCCCGCGGCGTTGCTGCCGTTTCAGGCGCGGGCGGAACAGCATCTCGCGTTCGTCGGACGTATCGCGCCATCGAAGGGACCGGACGCGGCCATCCGCATCGCGCGGCGGGCGAACGTGCCGCTCAGGATCGCGGCGAAGATCGACGAAGCGGATCGCCCCTACTTCATTCGCGATGTCGAACCGCTCATCGAGGCGCCGCACGTCGAATTCGTCGGCGAACTCGACGATCACGGCAAGCGCGGACTGCTCGGCCATGCCCGCGCGATGCTCTTTCCGATCGCCTGGCCGGAGCCCTTCGGCATCGCGATGATCGAAGCGCTCGCGTGCGGCACGCCGGTCATCGCGTTCGGGCGCGGTTCGGTGCCGGAGATCATCGAGCATGGCGTGAGCGGGTTCATCGTGCGTGACGAGGACGAGGCGGTCGAAGCCGTCGCGCGATTGCCGGAGATCGACCGGCGCGCATGCCGCGCGCGCTTCGAGCAGTTTTTCACGGCGGAGCGCATGGCGCGTGCTTATGTCGAGGTCTACGAGCGGCTCGTGCGCGAGCGCACCGCGCGGCTCACATTGACGGAGGTTTGAATGCGCTGCATGGTGCTTGCAAGCGATTACGACGGCACGCTGGCGCAGCATGGCCGCGTCGATGAAGCGACGTGGCGCGCCGTCGACCGGCTGCGCGAATCCGGCCGCCATATGGTGCTCGTGACCGGCCGCGAACTCGACGATCTGCTGAGTCTGTGCGACGGCATCGACCGGTTTTCGTATGTGGTCGCGGAGAACGGCGGCGTGCTCTATCACCCGGCGACGCGCGAACGCACGCTTCTCGCGCCGCCGCCGCCCGCCGCGTTCGTCGAAGCGATGCGGCAACGCGGCGTAAAGCACCTGAGCGTGAGCGAGACGCTCGTCGCCACATCGCGCCCGTACGACGAACAGGCGCACGAAGCGATCCGCGAACTCGGCCTCGATCTGCACGTCGTGTTCAACGGCGACGCGGTGATGATTCTCGCGCCCGGCATCAGCAAGGCGACGGGGCTCGATGCCGCCCTCGATGCGATGGCGCTCTCGCCGCGCAATGCCGTGGGCGTCGGCGATGCGCAGAACGATCATCCGCTGCTGGACGCGTGCGAGTTCGGCGCCGCGGTCGGCAACGCGCTCGATGTGCTGAAGGCGCACGCGGATATCTGTCTCGAAGGCGTCGCCGGGGCGGGCGTCGCGGAACTCATCGATAAGATTCTGGCCGACGACCTCGCACACCTGAGCCGATGCGACGCGCGGCACAACCTGCTGATCGGGCATCGCACCGTAAGCGGCGATGGCGGCGATGGTGACGATGAAGACACCGCCGAAACGCTCGAACAGCAAGGCACCGTCGCGCTGCTCGCCGGGCAGTCGGGCGGCGGCAAGTCGACCTTGTTGACCGGACTCATGGAGCGTCTGTGCGCGGCGGGATATCAGTTCTGCGCGCTCGATCCGGAAGGCGATTTCGACAACCTCGAAAAGACGCTCGCCATCGGCAATGCGGAGCATGCGCCCAAAGGCGACGACATCATGAAGTTGCTGCGCCAGCCGCGCCAGCCTGTCGTCGCGAATCTGATGCACGTTGCGTTCGCCGAGCGGCCTTCGTACTGCGCCGAACTGCTCGCCGAGGTGCAATCGACGCGCGCGCTCAACGGGCGGCCGCACTGGATATTGTTCGACGAGGCGCATCAGCTTTTCCCGAACGCCGCGAACGCCGCCGACGAAACCCTGCCGGAGCAACTCGGCCCGGCCATCTTCGCGACGGTGCATCCGAACGCGATCTCGCAGCGCGTGCTCGAACGCGTCAACGTGTTCATCGGCGCAGGTCCCGGCGCCTGGGAAGCGCTCGAGGAGTTCGCGCGCGCCGCGGGCATCGCGATGCCGCGCCGGCTATCGGGCGCGCCCGAAGTCGGTCAGGCGCTCGTCTGGCGGCGCGAGCCGCTCAGCGGCGACGCCTGGGGCGATCCGCGCATCGTTCGCGTGGAGCCGGCCAAAACGCAGCGTCGCCGTCATGTGCGCAAATATGCGGCGGGCATGCTTATCCCCGAGCGCAGTTTCTACTTTCGCGGGCCGGAGAATCGGCTCAAGCTGCGCGCGCACAACCTCACGCTTTTCCTCGAACTGGCCGATGGCGTCGATGAAGACACATGGCTCTTTCATCTGCGGCGCGGCGACTATTCGACGTGGTTCCGCGATGTAATCGGCGACGCCGAACTCGCCGACGAAACCGCCGCCGTCGAGCGCGAACATCGGGATTCCGCCGAGGAGAGCCTCGCTGCGATCACCCGTCTCGTGCAGGTGCGCTATACGCAGCCCGAGAATCCGGTGTTGCCGAACGTGCTCGCGCCTGGCGCGAAGGGCGGCGAACGAACGCCGCCATGAGAACCGGCTTGCAAGCGTCGCTCCCTTCGAGCGCGCGACCGCATCGCACGATCAGTCTTCTTCGAAGAGATGCCGGTACTGATGCGGCTGCGAGCGCAGATACTGCTTCGGCGCGCGCACCTGTGCGCCCAGCTCCGCCGCGGCGTGCCAAGGCCAGCGCGGGTCGTACAGGGCCGTGCGCGCGAGCGCGATCATGTCGGCATCGCCGGTTCCGACGATGGCCTCCGCCTGTTCGATGCCCGTGATCAGCCCGACCGCGATGACCGGCATCCCGACCGCCTGCTTCACGGCGCGCGCGAGCGGCACCTGATAGCTCGGCCCGACCGGAATCTTCTGCGCCGGATGAAGCCCGCCGCTCGATACGTGAACGGCATCGCAGCCGCGCGCTTCGAGCGCTTTGGCGAATGCGACGGTCTGCTCGATGTCCCAGCCGCCGTCGACCCAATCGGTGCCGGACACGCGGATCGTCACCGGCCGCTCGGCGGGAAATGCGGCGCGCACGGCGTCGAACACTTCGAGCGGAAAACGCATGCGATTCTCGAGCGAACCGCCGTATTCATCGTCGCGCCGGTTCGACAACGGCGACAAGAACTGATGCAGCAAGTAGCCATGCGCCGCGTGGATCTGAATGAGATCGATGCCGAGACGCGCCGCGCGCGTGGCGGCCGCCGTGAACGCATCGCGGATGCGCGCGAGTCCGGCCGCATCGAGCGCGACCGGCGGCGCTTCGCCGTCCTCATAGGCGACGCTCGAAGGCGCTTCGGTCTGCCAGCCATGCGCGTGATCGGCTGAAATTTGGGCGCCGCCTTCCCACGGCACATCGGTCGATGCCTTGCGTCCCGCGTGACTCAACTGGATCGCGACCGGCATGTCCGACCATCGCCGGATGCCGTCGAGCGTGCGCTTCAGCGCCGCTTCGGTTTCGTCGTTCCAGAGACCGACATCCGCATATGTGATGCGTCCCTCCGGCAGCACGGCCGTTGCTTCGATGGTGAGCAAGGCCGCGCCGGACAGCGCGAGCTGACCGAGGTGAATCAGATGCCAGTCGTTCATGCAGCCGTCTTCGGCGGAGTACTGGCACATCGGCGCGATCACGATGCGATTGGCGAGGGCCAGATTGCGCAAGCGCGCAGGTTGGAACAGTGCAGGCTGTGACATGGACAGGTTCCTTGGCGGTTGTTACGTCGCGAGGGGCGCGACCCATGCCGTCGTCGCCAGCAATGGCTATTCCGTGCGACATTCAAGCCGGGCGCGCGGACATCACAGCAGCTTCGACAACACAGGCAGCAGAACGGGCACGACGAACGCGGTAAACACGCCGTTCAGCCCCATGCCGAGGCCGGCGAACGCGCCCATCTCTTCGCTGACCTGAAAGGCGCGCGCCGTGCCGATGCCATGCGACGCCACGCCGAGCGCGAAGCCGCGCGCCTCGACGTCGGAAACGCGCAGCACATTGAGGATACCCCGCGCGGTGACGGCGCCGAACACGCCCGTCGTGATGACGAGCACCGCCGTCAGCGAAGGCACGCCGCCGATCTCCTTCGCCACGGCCATCGCGATGGGCGTCGTCGCGGACTTCGGCGCGAGCGATGCAATCGACTGACGCGACGCCCCGAGCAAGGCCGCCACGGACACGGCGGATACGATCGCGGTCAGCGAGCCGGCGGCGAGACTCACGAGAATCGGCCACGCGAGCCGCTTCAGATTCGCCCACTGCCGATAAAGCGGCAACGCCAGCGCGACCGTGGCCGGCCCGAGCAGAAAATGCACGAACTGCGCGCCGTCGAAATACGTTTCGTAGGCCGTGCCGCTCGTCTTGAGCACCACGACGACGATGGCCACCGAAATCAGCACCGGATTGGCGAGCGGATTGAAGCGGCACGCCGCGTAGATGCGCTGCGCGATGAGGTACGCGAGCAGCGTGATGGTAAGGCCGAGCAGCGGCGTGGCCGCCAGATAGACCCAGATCGCTCCGAAGTGCGGCACCGGGATCATGTGCGGTCTCCGTGTTCATGGGCGACGCGGCGGCGGCCGCGCAGCATCGCACGCATGACGAGCGCGGTGACGGCGACCGCGAGTGTGGTACTGACTGCAACGGAGAACACGACGGCAAGCACGTCGCCGCGCAGCGCATGCGCCGAAACCATGATGCCGACGCCCGCCGGCACGAACAGCAGAGACAGGTGCCGGAGCAGTTCGAGCGCCGTGGGTTCGAGCGTGGCCGCGGCGGCCGGACGCAATGCGCAGTATCCGGCGAGCAGAAGCATGCCGATGACCGGGCCGGGCACCGGCAGGCTGAAGAGATAGGAAAGCCCTTCTCCGAGACACTGGAAAACGAGCAATGTAGCAATTGCGGCGAGCATGGGAAAAACTCCTGGTGCGTGCGATGTTCATGCCTTCTTTCGGCAGCGGACGAAGCGTACCCGAGATGCTCGGGAAGCGCGTGACTCGCCCGCACATCGGGCACGGGCTGGTCGATCCATCTGCCCCGCTCGGTGCGACTTTGTGCAAAAAAAAGGCCCGCCTGAAAACGGCGGGCTGAAGCCACGGAAGATAACGCGCCATTCAAGGCGCGCTTGAAGTATCGCGCTTTATTTTCATGTCGCAACAGTACGAAGGGCATCCTAACTATTCGTCGTCATGCCACGAACATGCGCGGCATGACGATTGCGAGTCATCGGGCAGCGCGAAGCGCGATTGCTTCGCTCATCCGTTCACATCGATCCGGGAGACACCATGGCTCAACCGACCGAACACCTGCTCGACTGGCTTCGCGACGCGCACGCGATGGAACAGCAAGCCGAGCAAATGCTGCGCGCGCAGTCCGGGCGCCTCGAGCACTATCCGCAACTGAAGGCGCGTATCGATCAGCATCTGGAAGAAACGCTGGACCAGCAGAAGATCGTCGCCGCGTGCATCGAGCGGCTCGGCGGCAGCACATCGACGGTCAAGGATCTTGCCGCCAAGATGATGGCCTTCGCGCAAGCGGCGGGCGGCATGACGATGACCGACGAAGTCGTGAAAGGCGCCATCATGAGCTATGTGTTCGAGAACATGGAGATCGCGTCCTACACCTCGCTGATTGCGGCAGCGACGCGCTGCGGCGATGCCGAAACCCGGGCCGCGTGCGAACGGATCCTGCCTCAGGAGCAGGCAATGGCGCAATGGCTGCTCGAACACATCCCTTCCATCTCGACCGAATATCTCGACCGCTCGGCATCCGGTCAGGAAGCGAAGAAATAAGCCTTGCAGAAGGCTTCGACATGTTCGTTCATCCAGTCGTCATACCTAGCCGGAACACACCATGAGCCAGTATCCCGCGACCGACAACCAGCAAGCGAAGGGCCACTCGCTTGCCCGTGGACTCGCATTCTTCAGTCTCGCATTGGGAACCGCCCAACTGCTTGCGCCCCGTACCGTCGCACGCATGTCCGGCCTGCGCGTCAGCCCTGGCCTCGTCAGGCTGTATGGGCTGAGAGAGATTGCCTGCGGCATCGGCATACTTTCGTCGCGCGATCCGTCTCCGTATCTGATGGCGCGCATCGGCGGCGACGCGCTCGATCTGATGACCGTGGCGACGGCGCCACGCGAACGCCGGCAAGGCGCGCACACGCGTGCGCTCGGCGCCTTGCTCAACGTCGCGGGCGTCACCGCGCTCGATGCGCGCGCGGTGACTTCGCTGTCCGATGACCGGGCGCGGCAGCGCAGCGAACGCTCGGAGCATTACGCCCAGCTTTATCTTGACCGCACGGGCTTTCCGCGTCCGGCGGACGAGATGCGCGGCGCAGCGCGAAGCGATGGCAACGGCGCCTGAGTGCGGAGTCGGCAATGCATGCGCTCGTCACGCTGATGGAATAACGCTTGCTCGATCTCACTACCTTCAGCCAATCGAGCGATCACGATGACCCACTTCTTCATGCCTGCATCGCAGTACACAGCGCGTCTGCCGCTGCTTCAATGGTTGTCGGCTCCCGACGAGGATGCCGACGACGATCTCGACGACGTCCTCGACGAAACCGGCGAGATCACCAACCGCAGCAATGGCAAGAGCGGCACCGATACCACGGCGGAACCCGATCCCAAGCCGGACAACCATCAGGCATCGACGAGGCAATCATGACCGACGAACAGACGCCGCAGCATATCGAAGGGCAGCCGGTGCCGGGACACACCGAGAACATCCCGGCGAACCCGAAGGAGCCGGCGCCGCGCGGCCCCAACGAGGATCGCGCGCCGGACGCCGGTCCCGCTACCAAGCCGGGAACACCGCCGGGCACGCAAAGCGAAGGCGACCGCCTGAAGTCACCCGACTGACATCGGCGCTGCCGGTCGAACGCAGCGCCATTTGACTCGATAAGTCCATGAGGAGCACGCCATGAACCGAACCATCACGATCAGGGCCATGTTGATCGCCGCAGTGACGGCGTCCGTCTGCTTGACGTCGGGCTGCAACCGCAATACGAGCGGCGGAGGCACCGCGGCAAGCGACAGCGCAGGGTCATCCGCGCCGGCTGCCGCCAGCTTCCCGGCGACCGCCGCCAGCGACGCACCCGCGGGTGCGAGCCAGTAAGCGAACAGGTACGACTGGCGAGGCGGCGTCGCGCCGCGCATTGCCAGATCGGCTTCGCCCGCGCCGGGGTTGACCGGCTTCGCCGTCGGTCGGATGCGGTGCGGGTAAGTCGTCGATTGCTGCGCAATTGAATCGGCATCCGAAACATTCACATCGCGAGAACGTCGCCGCCCGCTTCCAGTCGATTACCCGATACCCTATTCTCCCGGTGCCATCGACATATCGGGCGTACCCGCCGACGTCGAGCGCGCTTTGGCATCCGTCGAATTTACCTCTCTCGGCATGTCCCCCGGAACTCGATTCCAAGGGCTCGATACCGGCTCACTGTGATACGTCATGCCCGACGTGGCGGCACCGTGAGATCCGCCGCTGCCATTTCCACCGTTGCCATTTCCACCTGCAACTGCCGAGCTTGCAGCTAACAACGTCGCGATGGAAACCGACAACGCAAGGGTTCTACGGACATCGAGTTGGTGAAGCATGGGAGTTCTCCAATCTTGTTCAGATTCAAGTAAGTTTTACGGCGTCGGCCACAAATCTAGCGACGTATCAGTCAATACGAACGCTCGCCAAACACAGACGCACGGCTTCAAGAAAATCGTGCGAGCAAAAAAAGATTCCATGACGCCGTATCTATCCGGCCCTTAAACACGTCGACGACCGCCGCGCCAACGGTAAGTTTGACGTCGTACGAACATCTGAATAGACTTCGCCTTCGCGCCCCGCCCCGAAGTCCCATGATTGCCCATCAGGAAACATCTGTCCCGGACAGCACTGCGCTCGATATCCCCGTTCCGCCACGCGACTTTGGCGTGACCCGGCGCATGCTGCTCGCCGTGCTTGCAGCATCAATCATCACACCATTGCTTTTTCTCGCCACGTACGGTTATTTCGGTTTTCAAACCAGAATCGCGGATTCGACTGAAGGAATCGACAGACTCTCGCGAGTTGCCGAGGAGCAGGCCGTAAAAGTCCTCGACGTGAATCAGGAGGTATCGCTTCGAATAATGGCCTTTCTCGGTGACGACGGGGATGTCCCACTTCGCGCGCGACAGCAATCTGTTCATCGCTTTCTGAGGCAAACCGCCGAGCGGGTGCCATCGGTTTTCTCGATTGCTGTCTTTGGCCGGAAAGGAAATTTGCTTGCCAGCAGCAGCACCTATCCGGTCGGCCTTCAATCGATTGGAGACCGCTCGGATATCTGGTCTGCACGCCATGCCGCTTCTGCGGCAGTTGGCATGCTGCGGCCCGAACAAATATCCGACCCGGCTCGGGACGTTTTCGATGTGACGTTCCCTCGATACGACTCGAGTGGCCAGTATCTCGGTGTCTTGGCCATATCCCTTCGACGCGATTATTTCTCGTCGTTCTACGACCGGCTGACCGCACATGACCGGGCTTTGACGGTCGGGCTTTTCCGAAGCGACGGTACTACGCTCGTTCGATTTCCCGAGCCAAAAGCGCGACGCGCACCGACAAGCAGTCAACCCTTGCTGGAAGCTATTCAGGCTAATCGGCAAAGCGGACGTCTCAGGGGTTTCTCGACGCTCGACGGCGTCGAGAAGCTCCTGGTGTATCGAGAGGTCGGCTCATACCCGCTTTACGTGACCTCCGGAATCCCTGTCTCGACGGTTACATACAGATGGTTGCGACACGACGGTCTTATCGCCATCGCGACGCTGGTTCCATGCGTAGGCATCTGGTTTCTGGTCGTGTTCAGTTTGAGCCGTCTGAAACGTGAACGAACGGCGTGGGACAGATGGAAAGCCGAGTTCGGGATGCGCGTTTCCGCGGAAGCAACAAGCCGTCAGATGAAGCGTATGGGCGCACTCGGCAATCTCGTGGCAAACGTCGCGCATGACTTCAACAATCTCCTCATGGTGGTCAAGGCGAACATGGAACTGGCCCGTCGCAAGCACTTCAACGGACTGGAGAAAGAAGTCATCGCAGTGGAACGGGCTTCCGCTTCGGCGGAGGTCCTGGCAAGGCGGCTACTCAGCGTCGCTCGCAAGCAGCCGCTGCGTGAGGAGTTCGTGGATGTCAAAGATTGGCTCGAACGGGAAGCCTCTCTGATTCAGATGTCGCTCAATGAGCGCATCCGCTTTCACATCAGGTCTTCTGACGAAATCTGGCCAATCTACGTTGACCAAACCGAACTTCAATCGGCGCTGATAAACCTTGCGGTGAATGCCAGGGATGCAATGCCCGGCGGCGGCGACTTTACCATTCGCACCAGGAACATCACGCTCGATACTTCGAAAGGAAGCCTGAAGCCCGGTGACTATGTTGTCATCGCTTGTTCCGATACCGGCGTCGGCATGCCGGCATCAGTGATGCAACGCGCATTCGAGCCGCTTTTTACGACCAAAGCCGCGAACGCTGGCACGGGGCTCGGCCTTGCGCAGGTCATCGCAATGTGCGAGCAGGCGCGCGGAACAGCACGCATCGAGAGCGAGGAAGGTAAAGGAACGACCGTGTCGCTCATTCTTCCCCGTGGCTCCGGGCAGGCCGAAGCCAAAGCCAAAGCGACGACCGTGTCTCCCTCACCACCCGTCACGGTGACGGAGGCGACCAAGGGTTCCATTTTGCTGGTCGAAGACAACGAGGAAGTGGCCGCGGGACTTTCGGCCGTACTGGAGGTGTTCGGCTGGCAATCCCGACACGAACTCACCGGAGATGCAGCGCTAGGTCTGCTGGAGGACGGCGCGAAGTTCGATCTCATTCTCTCCGACATTCAAATGCCTGGGCTCAACAACGGAATCGATGTTGCGGAAAAAGTGCGGCGGAAATGGCCGAAGCAGGCTATTGCGCTGATGACCGGCTATGCCGATGAGTTCGAACGAGCAAAAAACGCCGGTGTAACGATTCTTTCCAAGCCCTTCAACATCGACGACCTTCAGGCTTTGCTGCAGAGCGTAGCACCCGCGATCAGGTGATTCGTCACTCTCGCCCATCGCCGCCAACGCGATGAACATCGTCGCTGCCGCAGCAAATGGAAGCGGAGTCATCCGCTTCGCCGACTTAAGCCGTCACCGCCGTGCGCTGACGACTGACAAGCTGATTGTCCTTGCCTTCGACGAGGCGAGTCAGCGCGATATCGAACTGAATTTCCTTGTAAGCGTCCGCCTTTAGACCGAGCGCAAAGCCGCCCTTCTTTTCGACGACATGAGGAATCAATTCCTCGCGCGTGGCATACGCGAAGTCATCCCAAATGAGCGGATCGCCCTCGATGTTGATCTGCGTGGTCAGCTTGCGGAAGTTATCGCTCGTCACGAAGAAATGAACGTGTGCAGGACGATTGCCATGCCGTGCAAGCGCGTTCAGCAATTCTTGCGTCGAACCGTGAGGCGGGCATCCATAGCCTACGGGCATGAGCGTGCGGAACTCGTACTTGCCGTCTTGTCCTGTTCTCACCGCGCCACGCAAGTTGAAGTCACTCTGTGCGCCGGTCGGATCGAAATGCGAGTAGAAGCCTTTCGAGTTTGCATGCCAGCACTCCACGACGGCATCCGCGACAGGCTTGCCGTCGGGACCGGTTACGGTGCCGCGAATGACAAGCGGCCCGGCGTCATCGTCCGGATTGAGGTCGATCTTCGCCACACCATCGCGCAACGGTGCGCCCGCCACATACAGCGGACCTTCGATGGTACGCGGTGTGCCGCCGTGAATGTCCGCGTGACGGTCCTGCGCATCCATGCGAATGTCGAGAAACTTCTCGAGACCGAGACCCGCCGCGAGCAAGGCCGCTTCCCCGTCGCGACCGAGCCGGTTGAAGTAGTTCACGCCTGCCCAGATTTCATCGGGCGTCATATCGAGGTCGTCGATGGCCTTGAACAGGTCGCTTAGCAGCCGATGCGTGATCTGCTTCGCACGTGCATTGCCGTTATCGCTGCCGAGATTGGCGGCGGCCGAAAGCAGGCCCTGAACTTCCTTCGTATCGAATACTTTGACGCTCACGATGTTGTCTCCATAGGTATGGGGGGTACGACACAGGTCTTCCGTTCCGCGGTACGACGCGCGGACTCACGCTTCGTCTCGACGACAAATTAGGCCGCACCCGCATATCCGTCAAATAGATCAAATGTGGTTGATGCCATCCGTGAAATGGATGACATCCCGGCGCGAATGTCGGCTGGCTTCAAAACTTGTGGCGGATGCCCACGCGGACCGTGCTTTGACGATCGCTCGTCGACGGCGTGAGGTTGTTGATCGCCGCAACCGCCGCTGTGCCGGTGGAATCGATGCCGGATGCCTTCTGGTACACGCCGATCAGATAGACATCGGTGCGCTTAGACAGGAAGTAATCGGCGCCGAGCGCGCCTTGGTAATACTTGGCGCCGGGATTGTTGCCGGTGGCCGAATCGACGTCGCCGCCCTTCGTGTAGTCGAATGCCGCGCCGAGCAGGAGCGCCGGCGTGAGCTGATACCTGAAGTTGACTTCGACGTTATTGAAGTTCGCATTGCCGGAATAGCCGCGCGGATTGGGACCGGAGTTCGCGGTATCGCCGAGGTTCTTGAACTGCACGTTGGAATACGTTGCACCTACCGTGGCCGCGCCGAATGCATAAGCAGCGCCCGCCGCGACCACCTGATAGGTACGAGCCGATGCATAGCCGCTATAGACGGGCGAAGAGATGAAGTTCGCGCTCGCAGCGGGCGGCGTGCTTGCGCCGTTGTCGCCGAAGAAGCCGACGTTCGGATTGCGCGCGTTCAGGTAACCGACGCCCAACGTCAGCGGGCCGTTCGCATAGCCCGCACCGAGCGACCACAATTGGTTGCGCGAGACCGCACCCGCGACGCCGCCCAGACTGTAGACGCCGCCGAAGGTAACGCCGTAGTAAGCCTTACTGACGAACTTGATCGCGTTGTTCACGCGATACGCGTTGTTGAGGTTATCCAGATCGCCTGGATGCGCGCCGATATATCCCGCCCACTGGGTACCGGACTCGAACGGGCCCACATAATCCACGACCGAATCGTATTGCCGCCCGAGCAACACGGTGCCGTAAGCACTCGACAAGCCCACGTACGCCTGCCGGCCGAACATCAGACCTTGCGTGCTGCCGCGGTTCTTCTGCGCAAGCGAGCCGTTATTCAGGTCGAAGCCGTTCTCGAGTACGAACAGCGCAGCAAGCCCGCCGCCAAGCTCTTCCCTGCCCCTCAATCCCCAGCGGCTGGCCTGCATGACGCCGCTCGACAGGTTGTAGAGATTGTGGCCGCCGGCGTTCGATGTCCAGTTGAAGCCATCGTCGACGATGCCGTACAGCGTCACCGCGCTTTGTGCGTGCGCCGTGCCTGCAACTGCAAGCAGCGCCAGAGAAGTTCCCAAGGCGAGTTTCATACGTGCGTGTTCCATGCGAGTCGTTCTGTTGATTGACGCAATGAAGGCTCATTGCGGTGATGAATGCGATGCGCCACGCAGTCTGCGGCCGCTCGTTTCACGCGGCAAATAAGCCAAAAGCATGACCGGCGATAAGCGCGATCGATATGTCATGCGAGGCAAGGGCTATTCCGTACGACATGCAACGGCACATGCACCAGATTCATGTCGCGCATTTTTGTCTCGAATTTGACCGCGATTATCGAGGCTCATATCGTGGGCCCATCGCATCGCATCGATACGACTCGCACCGCTTCTTGAGCATCAGGGAAGCGGGAACCATCACCTCATGTCTTCCCCAACCATGAACCCTGAAGCTCTGAATTCCGACCTGAGCGCGCTCGCTCAAACCCGATCGGCTCGTCGCCCAAGCAACGTGCGCCGTGCAGTCACGACGGCAGTGCTCGGCCAGATCCTCGAGTGGTATGACTTCTTTCTGTACGGCACCGCCGCCGCGCTCGTCTTCGGCAAGCTGTTCTTTCCGGTCGGCACCGATCCGCTCACGGGCACCATCGCCGCATTCGGCGGCTTCACGGTCGGCTTCATCGCGCGACCCATCGGCGGCGTGCTATGCGGACATATCGGCGACCGTTACGGCCGCAAGGTCGTGATGATGCTGACCCTTCTCACGATGGGCACGGCCACGGTCCTGATGGGCGTTTTGCCGACCTATCAGCAGGTCGGCATTGCGGCGCCCGCGATGCTCGTTCTGTTGCGCATTCTTCAGGGACTGGCCGCCGGCGGCGAATGGAGCGGCAGTATCCTGCTGATCCACGAGAACGCGCCGCAATCGAAGCGCGGCGCGCTCGCGGCGTGGAGCCCGTGTGGCGCGGCACTCGGCTTCGTCCTGTCCACCGGTGCGTTCCTGCTGGTGCAGAACTTGCCGGCGGGCGACTTCCAGAGTTGGGGATGGCGCCTTCCGTTTCTCGCGAGCGCCGCACTCGTTCTTCTCGGCTTGTGGATGCGCCGCTCCGTCGGAGAAAGTGCCGCATTCGCCGAAGTCAAGGCGACGCGCCACGAAAGCCGGATGCCTGTCATCGAAGTGCTGCGCCAATGTCCGCGCGAAGTGCTGACCGTGTTCGGCCTGCGCTTCGGCGAGGGCGCGGCGTCCTACCTCTTCTTCGCATTTTCGATCGCCTACGGGCAGTTTCTGGGCATCAAGTCGAGTTGGGTTCTGAGCGGCCTGTGCATTTCAATGCTGCTGATGATCCCCGTTTCGCTCTTCTTCGGCTGGGTGACCGACAAGGTCGGACGCAAGCCGGTGTATCTCGCCGGCGCAATCGCCATCGTACTGGTCGCGTGGCCGTACTTCGCGCTGCTCGGCTCGGGCGAGTACTGGAAGGTGGTTGCGGCGCTCGTCCTCGCGAACAGCATCACGCTCGGCATTCTCGAAGGCGCGCAGCCCGCGTTCATCAGCGAGATGTTGCCGGTGCACCTGCGTTTCTCGGGACTCGGCATTGGCCGGGAAGTCTCTTCCGTACTCGGCGGCGGCCTCTCGCCGATGATCGCCACCGCGTTGCTCGCCCACTATCACAGCGCCGTGCCGGTCGCCATTTATCTGGGCGTACTGGGCCTGATCACCGTTGTCGCCACGCTGCTCGCACGCGAGACGTATCCCAAAGCGATGCGCGCCGCTGCACTCCGTCAGCCCGAATGACATCGACACACATCGACCGAGAGGTATCACCTATGCAAGCCCTTCGAAGCGAAGCCATCATCGATTCGCAAAACGACTATCCCGAGTACGCCGGACCGCTGCACCTCGATACGCTGATCGAGGAAGTCGAGCGCCGCCGCGACGAGTTCGACGCCCTGTCCCACGTGCCGCGCGATATGGTCGGCAAGATGAAGCGCGCGGGGATTTTCCGCGCGAGCACGCCCAAACGTTTCGGCGGCGATGCGCTGCCGCCCGCGCGCTTCCTCGAGATGCTCGAACGTATCGCGATCGCGGACGGATCGGCCGCCTGGGTCGCGGCGTTCGGCTCCGCGAACACGTACCTGGCTTCACTGCCTGTGGAGACCCAGGCGCGAATCTATGCGGCCGGTCCCGATCAGGTCTTCGCGGGCGGCTTGTATCCGCTGCAAAAGGCCGAGCGCGCGCCCGGCGGATTCCTCGTGTCGGGACAGTGGCGCTTTGCGAGCGGCTGCAAGGGCGCGGACTGGATCGGCGTGGGAATCGGCGGGGCGCCGGCCGGCACCGACGACAAGAACGCCGGCAAGCCTTTTACTGCGGTTTTCCCGGCGAGCGAAGTGGAGATCGTCGATAACTGGAACGTGGTCGGCATGCAGGGCACGGGCAGCCATGATCTGCGCCTGAAGGACAAATACGTCGAGGAACAATGGACCTTCGTGCGCGGCGGCACGCCGCTGATCGATGAACCGCTGTACCGGTATCCCGCCGTCGCGTATCAGGCGCAGGTGCATGCGGCAGTGAACATCGGCCTGGCGCGCGCGGCGCTCGACCTGCTGGCGGGGATGTCCGGCGTGACGAAAACCACGACCGGTGCGCCGCGTCTCGCCGATCGCGCCTACTATCGTTCCGGGCTCGCGCAGGCGGAAGCACAACTGCGCAGCGCGCGGGCGTTCTTCTTCGAGTGCGCGGAAGCATCGTGGCGCACGGTGCTCGCGGGCGACCCGGTGTTGCCTGCCGAAGCAAACTTGCTGCGTCTGTCGGCGACGCACGCGGCCCACACCTGCGCCGATATCGTGATGCAGGCGTACAAGATGGCGGGCATCGGCGCGATCTATCGCGAGAACCGGATGCAGCGTCTGGTACGCGATTCGATCGTCGTCACGCAACACGCCTTTCTCGGCGAAGGCAATTACGACGCATCGGGCGCGATCTTCGTCGGCATTCCGCCCGTTACGCCGTATCCCTGAACCCGCGAATCCTGAAAGGACATCTGCCATGACACACGATCAAGCGCGCACACAGTTTCGCAACGCGATGGCCTCGCTCGGCGCCGCCGTCAACGTCATTACCACCGACGGCCCGCACGGACGCTGCGGTATCACGGCAAGCGCCGTGTGCTCCGTGACCGATACGCCACCCACGATGCTCGTCTGCATCAATCAGTCGAGTTACGTTCACGATGTGTTGCTCGCTAACGGCCGGGCGTGCATCAACGTGCTGGGCGCGCACGCGCAGGAACTGGCGCGCGCGTTCGCGGGCATGGACGGAGGCTCGATGGACGAACGCTTTGCGCGCTGCGGTTCGCGGCCTGGCGCATTGCAACTTCCCGTGCTCGACGATGCAATCGCGAGTCTCGAAGGCCGTATCGTCGACAGCAAGCAGGTCGGTTCGCATTCAGTGCTTTTCGTACAGGTAGAACACATCGGCTCGCGCGAAGACGGCGATGGGCTTGTGTACTTCGGCCGGCAGTTTCATCGGCTCGCGCGCGCGGCTGCTTCCTGCGAGGCGGCGTAAGTATGCAAATCTGCCTGTTTCTGATCGATGCGGGCGGGCAGCGCCCGCTGGTCGATATTGCGCCATTGCAGCGCATCGACGGCTTACGCAGTCTGGTCGTGCACGAGCCGATGGCGCAACACGTCGATCCGCGCATTCCGCCCGCGGCCGATGCGCCATCGTGCGTGCTTCAACTGTATTTCGATGAACTCGCCGCGCTCGAAGCTGCCGCGAGACTCGATGGCCCGATCCATCGCGCGCTTCGAGAACCTTTGATCGCCGGGCGCTTCATGCAGCAAGTCATGGCCGTGCGCGCGCTGGCCTCGCACGCGCCATCCACCCAAGCGCGCATTCAGCGCTGCACCTATCTCGTCGCGTACGAAGGGCCGGCCGAGGACTTCGACACATGGCTCGCGCATTACCTGCGGCATCACGCGCCGTTGATGTCCACCTTGCCGCGATTGCGCGAGCTGGAGATCTACACGCGCATCGATTGCACCATCGGCCTGCCTTGCACGCGCGCGAATGCGATGCAGCGCAACAAGGTCGTCTTCGACGATGCGTCCGCGCTCGCCGACGCACTCGCCTCGCCGGTGCGCGAATCGATGCGGCGCGATTTCCATACCTTGCCGCCCTATCGCGGAGCCACGCCGCATTTTGCAATGCACAGCACATACGGTAATCTCGCCACACATTGATGGCCGCATGGCGCGACCAGCGCTCGTTCGTGAGTCAACCGTGTATGACGAAGCTCAACTCCGGTATCGCCGATCTCAATCTGCTGCGCGTGTTCCTCGCCATCTGGGATTTGCGCAGCCTGACCGCCGCCGGCGAACGTCTCGAACTGACGCAGCCCGCGGTCAGTCATGCGCTACGGCGCTTGCGCACGATCTTCGGTGATCCGCTTTTCGTGCGCACGCCCGCCGGCATGGTGCCGACCGATGCCGCGCATCGGCTGTATCCGCCGCTCGCGCAGGCGTTGTCGATCATCAACGAGGCGGTCCAGCAACTCGCCAGCTTCGATCCCGCGACCGCCCGGCGCGTGTTTCGCATTTCGATGTCGGACATGTCGGAATTCTTTTTTCTGCCGCCGCTCGTCGCGCTGCTCGACCGCGAGGCGCGCGGCATTCGAATCGAAGCGGTCAATGTTCCGGTGGAATCCGTAAGCAGCGCCATGCGCGCCGGAGAAATCGATCTTGCGCTCGGCTATGTGCCGGGTCTCGACGCGGGATGCGTGAGCGAGACGCTATTCGTCGACGAGCATGTATGCGTCGTGCGCGCCAATCATCCGTTACGCAAGTCGCGGCCGACACGCGACGACCTGACCGCCTTGCGCTACGTCTACGCGAGCACCAACGCGACGGGCCATCGCATGGTCGAGCAATGGCTCGACGAGCTGAATTTCAAGCGCGATGTCGCGGTCCGGCTGCCGCATTTCGTCGTGGCGCCCGAAATCGTGATGAACACGGACCTTGCCGTGCTCTTCCCCAAGAGCATCGCGCTGCGCTTCAATCGTAGTAAGGCCTTTCGCATTCTGCCATTGCCTTTTGCGCTGCCGCCCATCGAGATTCAGGTGCACTCGCACACGCAATTCACGAGCGATCCGGGCGTAGCGTGGCTGCGCAATACGATCCATTCGATGTTTCGCCAGCCCGACGCGTGACGCTCATTTGCTGGGCTGATATCACGCGTTCTTTTCGGCGAATTTGACCGGGGTGAGTGTCGCCACGACACTGTTTGTCATGCGAAGCCTCAAGGAGGCTGCAGCCCTTCTCATTCAATGCGAGCAGACATGGCAACAGTTCATACCTCGACCGCCGAAACCAGCGCGGCAATGCCGGATCGCACGCTCAGACGTATCGTCATTGCGTCCGTCGCGGGCAACGCGATGGAGTGGTACGACTTCTTCGTGTACGGAACGGCGGCCGCACTCGTGTTCGGCAGTTTGTTTTTTCCGGCCAATGCGGACCCGCTGATCGGCACGCTCGGCGCGTTCGCGGCATTCGCGATGGGCTTCGTCGCACGGCCGCTCGGCGGTATCGTGTTCGGCCATATAGGCGACCGTTATGGACGGCGCGCGTCGCTCGTCTGGACATTGCTCATCATGGGCTTCGCGACGTTCGGCATCGGCCTGTTGCCGACTTACGATCACGTCGGTCTGTGGGCGCCTGTTGCGCTCGTCGCACTTCGCCTGCTGCAAGGCATCGCGTCCGGCGGCGAATGGGGCGGCGGCGTGCTGATGATCAGCGAGAACGCGCCGCCTGAAAGGCGCGGCTATTACGCGGCGTGGAGTCAGCTCGGCGTCGGCGGCGGTTTCGTTCTTTCCTCGGCGGCGTTTCTCGCGGTGCAGGCCTTGCCGCACGATCAGTTCATCTCGTGGGGATGGCGCCTGCCGTTTCTCGCGAGCATCGTGATCTTCGCGCTCGGCGTCTACATTCGTCATAGCCTGCCTGAGAGTCGCGACTTCGAGAACGCGGAAGAAGCGGGCAAGACGTCGCATATGCCGGTGCTCGAAGCGATCAAGCGTCATCCGAAGGAAATACTGATGGCGATCGGCCTGCGCGTCGCGGAGAACGGCGGCGCGTACATCTTTCTCGCGTTTTCGCTGGTGTACGGCAAGTTCATCGGCATTCCGAATTCGACGATGCTCACCGGCGTCATGCTCGCGATGGTCGTCGAAATGATCGCGATGCTGCTGTGGGGCAAGCTCTCCGATCGCATCGGACGCAAGCCCGTGTATATGATCGGCGCCGCATCGCTCGCGGCGATGGCCTTCCCGTTCTTCTGGCTGCTGGACACGCATTCGACACCGCTCATCTGGCTTGCGCTGGTGCTTGGCACGGCCGTCTGTCACGGCGCGATGATCGGCACCTTGCCTGCGCTCGTCGGCGAATTGTTCAGCACGGAAGTGCGCTACTCGGGCGTTGCGCTCGGGCATGAAGTGGCTTCGATTTTCGCTGGCGGTCTGTCGCCGCTCCTCGCGACCGCGTTGCTTTCGCACTATCACGCGTCCTGGCCCGTCGCGGTGTTTCTCATCGCGCTCAGTCTCGTGACGGTCGTCACGCTGCGCTTCACGCACGAAACGCGTCATCAGTCACATTGATGCGATACACGATTTTTAGCCTATTTTTCTTATTCGGCGTGCGGCTCTAAGATCGATGCATGGTTGTGGGAAACACATCGAAAGGAAGGCGATCATGCAAGCTCAAACCGTGAAAGTCCGAGTCGACGCGTTGCGCGAGGAAGCGCACGGCGTGCGCTCGTTCAGCGTCTCGCGAATCGACGGCGCGCCCTTCGAACCCTATGAGCCCGGCGCGCATATCGATGTGACCGGCCCCTCGGGTGTCACGCGTCAATACTCGCTCTGCGGCGATCCGGCATGTCTCCGGACGCAGATCTTCGCGGTCAAGAAGGAAGCGCAATCGCGCGGCGGTTCACGCTCGCTTCACGAGGAAGTGACCGTGGGCTCCGAGCTTTCCGTCGGCGCGCCGCGCAATCTGTTCCAGCTTCACGCGGCCGCAAGCGAGCACATTCTGATCGGCGCGGGCATCGGCATCACGCCCTTGCTGTCGATGGCTTATCGGCTCGTCGCGAGCAATGCGCGCTTCACGCTGCATTACTTCGCGCGCAGCGAGGCGCATGCGGCATTCATGACCTTGCTGACGCGTGCCCCGTTCAACGCGTACGTGAAGCTGCATTTCGGCGTCGAGCGGCACGAGCAGCGCGACAAGCTCGACGAATGTATCCGCGATGCCGGTCCGAACGCACATGTCTACACATGCGGGCCGAGCGCCTTCATGGATGCCGTGGTCGAGACGGCGCAAGCTCGCCTGCCCGCGGATGCGATCCATCTGGAGCGCTTCAAAGCCGAGCCGATTGCCACGGCCGAAGCCTCGTTGGACAGCTTCGAGGTGCAACTCGCAAGCAGCGGACAAACGGTTCGCGTGGACAAGAGCACGTCGATCGTCGATGCGCTCGCCTCCATCGGCATAGAAGTCGATACCTCGTGCGGCGAAGGCGTTTGCGGTACGTGCATGGTGGATGTCGTGAGCGGCGAGCCCGAGCATCGCGATCACTGTTTGAGCAAAGCGGAACGCGCGAGCAACAGCGTGATTTGCTGCTGCGTGTCGCGTTCCCGTTCGCCCGTGCTGGTGCTCGATCTCTGAGCGAAATCACATCGTCTTGAAGCTCGCGAGGGTGTCGGTCATCAGGGCGCGCATCCACGCGTTGCCTTCGTCGTCGTGAAAGTGTTCGTGCCAGTGCATCGTCACGGCCACTCTCGGCAACGGTACAGGCAGCGCGTAAATGTTGAACGCCTCGCCTCTGTTGAGGATATGCGCGAGCTTTTCCGGCAGCGTGGCGAACAGATCCGTTGCAGCCAGCACGCCGGGCACCGCCACGAAATGCGGCAACGCCAGCGCGATATTGCGTCCGACGCCTCGTCCGCGCAGCGCATCGTCGAGCGCGTCATGGCTGTGTTCGAGCGAGCGAACCTGAACGTGCGACGCGGCAAGGAACTGCGCGAGTTTCAGCTTCGTGCCTTCGGGCAGATCGTCGCGCTTGCGGGTCATGCATACATACGATTCCTCGAAGAGCACGCAATGGCGCGTGCGCGGCAATAGCGACGGCAAGTTGCCGATCGCGAAATCCAGCCGGCTCGCGCGCAACGCTTCTTCGATTTCTTCGACCGGCAACGGCTCGACCACCAGCTTCGCGCGCGGCGCGGCATCGTGCAACGCGGCGCAGATCGCCGGCAGATACGCCATCTCCCCCGCATCCGAGAGCGACAGGCGAAAGGTACGCGTGCTCGTCGCCGGATCGAAACGCTCGGCGTAACGCAACGCCTGCCGCACGGTGTCGAGCGCGCGCCCGACGATCTCGGCCAATTCCAGCGCGACGGGCGTGGGCTGCATGCCCGTGCGCGTGCGGATGAATAGCGCGTCGTCGAACAAGGTGCGTAATCGCCCGAGCGAATAGCTGACCGCCGGTTGAGAGAGCGCGAGACGCTCGCCTGCGCGCGTCAGGCTGCGCTCTTCCACGATAGCCTGGAAAACGCGCAGCAGATTCAGATCGATATGGTCGATGGATGTCATGACGGGCCGTCCGAGATATAGGCCGCACTGATTGAACGACCTGTTTTTAATCGATTTGACGCATGATCCTCGAAAAGCGAGACTGATGTCAACGAGAGGATTTGCCGAGCGCCCAGCCAAGCTCGCGTCAGTCGTTCGATCAGCCACTCAACTTCTCCGAGGAATACGATGAGTACGCCGACCTATCAGACCATCGACACCAGCGCGCTCGCCAGGCGCGCGGAGTCCGATCGCATTGCGCCTTCGCTTTACTACGATCCGGAGTTGTTCGAGGCCGAACTCGAACGCATCTTCTACAAGACGTGGGTGTGGGTTGCGCATGACAGCGAGTTGCCGAAGCCCGGCGACTTCGTGACGACGACCATCGGCCGTCAGCCGGTCATCGTCGTGCGCGACAAGACCGGAACCGTGAACGTGTTGCAGAACCGTTGCCGTCATCGGGGCGCGACCGTCTGCGAAGAGCACAAGGGCAACGCCAAGGGTTTCACATGCCCGTATCACAGCTGGTCCTATGCGCTCGACGGCACGCTGCGCGCCCTGCCCTACGGCGATGGTTATGAAGGCGTGTGCGAGAAAGGCGATCTGCCGCTCAAGAAGCTGCGCGTGGGCGTTTATCAAGGGCTGATTTTCGCGAGCTTCGATGAATCGATCGAACCGCTCGAGGACTTCCTCGGCGGCGCCAAACCGTGGATCGATCTTTTCATGAAGCAGGGCGCGGGCTACCCCATCAAGGCGAATGGCGAGCACAAGTTCAGGTTCAAGGGCAACTGGAAGATCCAGCTCGAGAACACGACGGACCTGTATCACTTTCCCGTCGTCCATAAGTCATGGATGAAGTCCATCGACGATGAAACGGCCGCCGTCATCACGAGCTTCATGACGAGCGACAAGGCGTTCTGCCGATCGCTCGACAATGGTCACAGCCTTGCCGTGCTGATGCCGGAATTCGTCGATCTCGATCAGGACGACGGCGCGCCGCTGCCCGAACGTTTCAATGAACTCGCCGCGCAACTCGCAGAGAAACACACGCCCGAAGAAGTGCGCCGCATCGTGCGTTCGCTGATGGGCGTCGGCTTCAACCTCAATCTGTTTCCGAACCTCGCGCTTTCGATGGCGTTCTTCCGCGTGCTGCGCCCGATTTCCGCGGTGGAAACGGAAATCCGCCATGTCGCGCTGGGAATGGACGGCGGCCCCGAGGAAGCCAATCGCGCGCGCTTGCGCATGCACGAGCACTTCCAGGGCCCGTTGGGCTTCGGCAGCCCTGACGACGCCGAAGCGTGGGAGCGCGTGCAGCGCGGCTCATACGCCGGCCCTGACGTACCTATCCTCGTGAACCGCGGCCTCAACCGCGAAACGACCGCACCGAACGGTGAGAAGACCGCGCATTCGACCGACGAAACCGGCATGCGCGAAGCCTACAGACAATGGCGCGCGATGATGGAGCAAGCATGATGGACGAACGCAACGCACTCTTCACGGACCAGACCTTGGCGCGCGCGATCGCATTCATCTGGCGGGAAGCGGAACTGCTCGACCGCCGGGACTATCGCGCCTGGCTGGATATGTGGGACCCGAAAGGCCATTACGTCGTGCCGATCGATCCGCGGACGACCGACTACGCGTCCACGCTCAACTACGCATACGATGACCATCACATGCGCGAGTTGCGCGTGCAGCGTATGACGTCCGGCTTTTCGGCGTCGGCCTCCGATGCGGCGCGCACGGTACGCACGGTGTCGCGCTTCACGCTCTCTGGCGACAGCGCGGACCTCGTCGAGGTCAAGTCCTCGCAGATCGTGATTGCCTACAAGCGCGGTCTGTCCACGATCTTTGCTGCCGACCTGACGCACAAGATCGATATGTCGAGCGGCGAGCCGCGTCTGTCGGAGAAGGTGATCCGCCTGATCGACTCGACCGAGGCGCTGAGCGCCATCGGCTTTCTGCTTTGAAGTCATGCGCGCGTCGTGTCGATGTCGGTCGTCCGTCATTGCCTTCAGCGATGCGCGCGCTATCCAATTCGCTACGTTCATGCCAACACT
This sequence comes from Caballeronia sp. NCF2, assembly GCF_023631205.1. Lineage (NCBI taxonomy): Bacteria > Pseudomonadati > Pseudomonadota > Betaproteobacteria > Burkholderiales > Burkholderiaceae > Caballeronia > Caballeronia sp. NCF2. The sequence continues at coordinate 95,396 of NZ_JALQDN010000065.1, forward strand.
CGAAGTCTATTTGCCTCAAGGTCACGCCGACGAACGCAAGGCATCGCTCATTCAAGGGCTCACGCAAGCGACCGTCGACGCGATCGGTGCGCCGGCCGAATCCGTGCGCATTCTGCTGTCGGAGTTGCCCGCATCCGACAGCGGCCTCGGCGGCAAAGTCAGCGCGGCGGGATTGCCCGTCATCATCGCGATCCTGATTGCTGGCCGCACGCAGACGCAGAAAGAAGCGCTGATCGCGCATCTGTCGGAGACCGGCGCTTCCGTGCTGAATGTGCCCTTGCAGTCCACGCGCGTGATGATCAAAGACATCCCGAATACCGATTTCGGCCTGGGCGGAAAGACCGCTCGCGCCTTGGGCCGATAAGAATACGTGAAGCCATGACGGACAAAATCATCGAGAGCCTGCAGGAGCGCTTGCGCGTGCTCGAAGCGCAGAACGCGGTGCGCAAGACCATCGCCCGATACATGGCGCTCTGCGATGTGCCGGCACGCGCGCTCGAAGGGGAATCGCTGACGGCACTCTTCAGCGATTACGCCGTGTGGGAAGGCATCGGTCCACAGTATGCGGACAAGTTCGGCCGCTTGGCGGGGCCGAACGCTATCGTCGCGATGCTGCAACGCTACCTGCCGCCCACGCCGCACTTCGCGACCAACGTTCACTTCCTGACGAGCGAGCATATCGAAGTACAAGGCGATACGGCGAAGGGCCGCTGGATCATGTTGCAGGCATCCGGATATGTCGATGCAAACGCCGAGCTCATCTCGGCGCGGCTCGATGTGGATTTCACTCCGTCGCCTCACGATGAAGACGTTTGGCTGATTCGCCACTTCCGCACCGAACGCCTTTTCGACGCGCCCTGGCAACTCAACCCCGCGCAAGGAGTCCGTGCATGAGCGCCTTTTTGCAGCAATTCGATCTCGCGACGCATGCCGCCGCGGATGCACCGACCATCGCGATCAAGGACAGTATCGACATAGCCGGCTATCCGACGACCGCGGCCAGCCGCGCACTCGCCGATGCGCCGCCCGCACCGCGCCACGCGCAAGTCGTGCAGCGGCTGCTCGATGCGGGCTGGCGCATTACAGGCAAGGCGAACATGCACGAACTGGCGTTCGGCATGACAGGCCTCAACGACTTCAGCGGCACGCCCGTCAATCCCCAAGATCCGGCGCGCATTCCCGGCGGATCGTCGAGCGGCTCGGCATCGGCGGTGGGGCTCGGGCTCGTCGATGCCGCCCTCGGCACCGATACCGGCGGCTCCGTGCGTTGCCCCGCGGCATGCTGCGGCGTGATCGGCCTGAAGCCGACTTTCGGGCGCGTGTCGCGTGAAGGTGTCGCGCCGCGCCAGACGTCGCTCGACTGTGTCGGCCCGTTTGCACGGGAGATGAACACGGTCATCGACGTAATGCTCGCAATCGATCCGTCATTTCAGGGCGGCCGTGCGCGCCGCGACGTGACAGCGATACGCGTCGCGTTGCCCGATGTGCAAGCCGAAGGTCGGATCCGCGACGCGGTGGCGAGCGCGGTCGCGCGCAGCGGACTCGCGTCGCGCGCCGTGCAGCTCGAATCCATTCAGGATGCGTTCACGGCCGGTCTCGCCGTCATCAACGCCGAGACGTGGCGCGCGTTCGGTCATCTCGTCGGCAGCGGAAAGCTTGGCCCGGATATCCTGGCGCGGTTGAGCGCCGCCGCGAACACGCCGGTATCCGAGCTCGATGCAGCCGAGCGCATACGTCGCGACTTCACGGACGAGGTCGATCGCGTGCTGGCGGACGCCGACGTCCTCATTCTTCCGACCATGCCATCGCTGCCGATCACGATCGAGGCCGCGCGCGCGGGCACTCCGGTGATCGCAATGTCGTCGCTTATCCGGCCTTTCAACCTGAGCGGACATCCGGCGCTTACGTTACCGGTTCCGGTTGAAGGGGCGTCGCTCAAGGCGGGATTGCAGATTGTCGGCCGCAAAGGCGATGACGAGACGGTGTGCGCGGTGGCCGCATACATCGAAGCGATGCTCGCTCCGCATGCGTAACGAGCCGACGAGCCGTGCGCCTCTCAACGCAAGTTCGAGTCGAGCGGCAGACGCACGGTGAAAGTCGCGCCCTGCCCGCGTCCGGCGCTCGCAACATCGACCGTTCCGCCGTGCAGGCTCAGGATGTTCTTGACGAGCCACAGTCCGAGCCCCAGGCCGCCGACGCGTCCGCTCGACTGCGGCGCGATCTGCTGAAAGCGGTCGAAGACGTCCGGCAGCGCATCGGGTGCAATGCCGCGCCCCGTGTCCTGAACGGTCAGCACCGCCTGGCCGTCCGATGTGCTCACGGAAATGGACACGCTGCCCGCGTCCGTGAATTTCACCGCGTTCGTGAGCAGATTCCAGACGACTTGCTCGAGGCGGCTTTCATCCGCCATGACGATGCACGGCTCGACGTGCGGCGTCTGCAATCGCAGGCCCTTGTGCTCCGCGGTCTTGCGGATGTCTTCGACGACGTTGAGCGCGAGCGCACCGATATCCACCGGCTGCAGATGAACCGAGAGCTTGCCGGTAACGACCGCGCCGCTATCGAGCAGATCGTCGACCATATGCGACAGCTGGCGGCCGTTGCGGCGGATCGCTTCGCCCGCCCGCGCGACGTGTGAAGGATCGGCGACGACCTGCAGCAGTTCCGCCCACGAGACGATCGCGTTCAAAGGCGAGCGCAACTCGTGACTGACGGCCGCGATGAAATGATCCATTGTCTTGGCGAGCGCTTCGCTGCGCTCGCGCCCCGAACGTTCCTCGCCGGCCGTCGCGGACAGCTCGAGCTCACGTTCCTTGCGCGACGTGATGTCGAGCGTGAAGCCCATCACCGACTGCATGGTGCCGTCGTCCGCGAACTGCCCTGTGCCGCGAATCAGGACCCAGCGCCGGCCACGCGCTCCATCGATGCATCGTTCGCACTCGAAGCTTCGTTTGGCTTGCAGCGCCTGCCAGTGCTCCGCAACCGGATCGGGCTGCTCGATGAACAGCTTTTGCCGATCCAGCCCGGCGATGTCCGGCAAGCCGAGATCTTCGACGCATTGTTCGCTGCAATGCACCGCGCCCGTTCCGACGTCGAGCTCCCACGCGCCCACGCCAGCGAAAGCCAACGCCCGTTCGAACCGAACGCGATGATCGTGCAGGCGCTGCTCGGCTTCTCTCGCAAGAATCTGCCGGAGCCGCGCGTGCGAGCGCAGTCGCGCTTTCTCTCGCCGTTCCGTGCGCGTCGCCAGCGTGTGCATCGTGACGTCATCGAAGCGCAGCAGGATGAGCGGCGGTTCATCGGCGGTCGCGGGAAGATGCGAGACGTGAATCTGCCAGTACCGCGACGGCTGTTCGTGCGTGGCGGCGCGATCCGGCGTGTCCAGGCTGAAAGCGGGCGAGAGGCGTCGCTGACCCGGGTGCAGATTCGCCACGAGCGCGCGGATCAGATGTTCGCATTGCCCCAAAGCCGTTTCGGTCTCGCCGAACATCGCAAGCCATGCCCGGTTCGCGAACACGACTCTCAGGCCCTGATCGAGCATGAGATACGGCTCGATCAAGCGGTCGAAGATCGCCCGGTCGGCCGTGCCGACAGCGCTCGCTTCCGCCGAACGGGAAGTCGAGTCGGTCATCGGAAGAGCCGTGGTGATGTTGCCAGAGGACGCTTCGTCACGATCGATCCTCTCCTTGTCCAAATCCCTGCGTGAGTTCGGCAACGGTCTTCAGGAACTGGTCCATCGAGGCCGGTTTTCTGAGCAAGGCGTTCCAGAGAACGATGCCGCTTGGCCGAGCCACATGGGCGGACGTATGCAGCACGATGGGAATCGCCGCCCATTCCGGCCGCTCGCGAACGGCCCGGCACAATGCCTCTCCGTCCATGCCGGGCATCATCAGGTCTGTGATGAGCAGGTCGGGCACCGAGCGTTGCATCGCGGCAATGGCCTCTCGTCCATCGCGCGCGCGCTCCACCTCGTAGCCGGAATATTCGAGCGCGAAGCTCCACGCTTCGAGCAGATCAGGTTCGTCATCAACGAGAAGGACACGCGTCATGGACCGCTCACAGCCATACAAAAACGGTTGGAATCCCGGCGCGGGACTGAGTCAAATCCTCAGTATCCTGCTTGTTCGTCACTACGGCTGGCCGCGCAATCCGGCGCCGCCTCTTTCAACATGCAATGTCACCAGTTCGATCAGACGATACGGCGGATAAGGCTTTTGCAGTATTGCCGCGAACAACGCCCGATCGGCCGGATCGATCGCGTGCGGGGCGGCGCTGCACAGGACGATCGGAATCCGCCGGAAGTCATCGTCGCCGCTGAGCGCTCGCGCAAGGTCCACGCCTGAACCGACGGGCATCATGAAATCCGTCACCACGAGCGACGGTCTGATGCGCTGAATCGTCTGCAACCCGTCCGCGCCGTTCGAAGCAGCATGCACGACGTGCCCCAAGTCCTGCAGCAGGAACTTCAGGAAATCGGTAACGAGAGGTTCATCGTCCACGACGACAAGATTAGCCATGCGCGCAGCCTGGCTATCGTCCGCTCGCGTCGTCGCCCATTGCGCCTCGCGCCGTGGACATCGTTCCCGTGACGTGCAGCCCATCGCCGAGTCCGGAAATCTGCACTTCCGCGGTCGATGTATCGAAGAGGCTGTCGCGCACCTTGAGCACCGTGATGCTGCGTCGCAAAGGACCACCCGCCGCCTGATGGCGCATCTCGATCACATTGTCGATCTGCGACAGGATTTCCGGCGATGGATTGGTGCGCCACGGCCCCGACAGTTCCTTCGTTTCCCAGGTGCACACCGTCGTCACGCCGATCGCGCGCAGTTCGTTGCTCAACGCGGCGAAGAATTCGACCATGCGATGCGGATCGACGGTCGCGCGTTCGAAACCGGCGAGGCCGTCGATGAACAGACGTTCTGCGCGCGTCGTGCGAACCGCGTCGAGCAGCTCGTAGGCGAGCTTGTCGAGAAGATTTTCGGTGAGCGGGCGCCACAACATGCACAGCGCCTTCTTTTCGACGAGCGTTTGCAGATCGAGACCCAGTGCCTTCGCTTTCGCGTACAGCCGCTCCGGCGTTTCATAGAAACCGAAATGCACGGCAGGCCGCTCGACGGTCGCGCAGTTGAGATAGCCGATTCCGAAGGTCGTCTTGCCGCTGCCGGCTGGCCCCACCACGACGGACATCGAGGCGGCAGGCAAACCGCCGCCGAGCCGTTCGTCGAGCCCGCCCGTACCCGTGGCGACCTTCGTCAACCCGACGGTCTCTTGCGTGGACGGTCGAGCGAGAGCGGCTTCGAGGCGAGGGAATACGGCGATGCCGCGCTCCGAAATTTCATAGAGATGCAAGCCGCTCAGCGCACGGCTGCCGCGCGATTTCGCAACGCGAATGTGCCGTACGGTGCGCGACCCGAACAGGTTCTCCTCGAGGTGCAGCACGCCATCGACCATCGTGTGTTCGGGACTGGATTCGTCGATCCGGGCACTGGTCAGGAAGAGAACCGTGCAACCGGTGAACGCAGCATGACCTTGCAATTCCGCGACGAAGGTCTTGATGTCCAGATTGGTTTCGCTGCTTTCGCGGGCATTGAGCAATCCGTCGAGCACGAGAATGCTGGCCTGCGTGCGCGCGAGCTCGGAGCGCAGCAATGCGACCAGCGCATCGAGTCCCTTCTCGCGAAGCGTGCGAAAAAGACTGAGGTAAGTCAGATCCTTGCCGAGGCGGCTTGCATCGTAGAAACTCAGCGCCGATAGCGACTGGAACAGCCGGTCGTGCGATTCCGCGAGCAGCGTGATGTAGAGAACCTTGTGTCCCTGACGGGCTTGCGCAAAGGCAATCTGATTGGCGAGGATGGTTTTTCCCGCTCCCGGCCGTCCCTGCACGATATAAGACGAGCCCGCTATCAGTCCGCCGTCGCAGATATCGTCAAGTCCCGGAACTTCGCTGCGTAGCCGCGCGAGTTTGTCCATTGCGTCGATCCATTATGTTGGGTGGCAAGCCGGGCATCGCTACCCATTTGCCGCCGCCGTTCCGTACCTGTCGGTTCCGATCCCGCCACTTCAGGTCGGCAGTGTACTCGAAATGACAGGGCAAGACGACGCTCCGGCGTTCCCGTCTCGCAGGCTCGACGTCGAGCGCGTCAGTCTTCTGCGTCGATCATGTCGTTGATTTTCAGCACGAGTTCTTCGATCGCAAACGGCTTCGTCAGCAGGTGCGCGCCCTCTTCGACCCTGCCGTTGCCGAACACCGATTTCTCCGCATATCCCGTCATGAAAAGGACCGGCAAGGCAGGCCGCCTGAATCGCGCCCGGTCCACCATCTCCTTCCCGTTCATGCCCGGCATGCCGATGTCGCTAACCAGGATGTCGATCTCCGCGTTCGAATTGAGGATGTCGAGCCCGGACGGACCGTCGCTGGCTTCGATGACATTGAAACCCGCATCCTTCAGCACTTCGGTGCAGCCCAGGCGAATATCGGCTTCGTCATCGACGACAAGCACCGTGCGCTGCTTTCCGACAGCAGGCAGGACGATCGTCGCCGGCAAATCTTCGGCTTCCGGTCTCGAATCCGTCAGTCGCGGCAGATAGATGCTCACCGTCGTGCCCTTGCCGACCTGCGACTCGATCGACACTTTGCCCCCCGACTGACGCGAAAATCCGTACACCATGGACAAGCCCAGGCCCGTGCCCTGCCCCAAGGGCTTCGTGGTGAAGAACGGATCGAACGCCTTGTCGATGATTTCCGCTGCCATGCCGTATCCCGTGTCGGCGACAGCGATCACGACGTAATCGCCATCGCTCAAACCGTGCAGGCGCGCAAGGCGTCCCTTGAAGGAGACGTTGTTCGTGCGGATCGTCAGCGTGCCGCCCGCGGGCATGGCGTCGCGTGCGTTGATGCACAGGTTGAGCACGGCGTTCTCCAGTTGCACCGGGTCGCTCAACGTCGTGTGCAGGGTTTCTTCGAGCCGCGCATTCACTTCGACGGACGGTCCCAAGGTGCGCCTTATCAGATCGAGCATGCCGTCGATCAGGCGGTTCGGCGAGATCGCCTTGGGGTCGAGCGTTTGTCTGCGTGCGAAGGCAAGCAGCCGATGCGTCAGCGCGCCGGCTCGCTGCGTCGCATCGTGCGCGCTTTGGACGAAGCGTTCGATGTCGGCGAAACGGCCCTGGCGCATGCGCAGCTTGGTCAACTCCATGTTGGTGTTGATGACCTGCAGCAGGTTGTTGAAGTCGTGCGCGATGCCGCCCGTGAGCTGACCGATCGCCTCCATCTTTTGTGCTTGCCGAAGCGTTTCTTCGGCCGTCATCAGCTCTTCGGTGCGCTCGGCGACCCGCCGTTCCAGAAGCTGCGCGGCGTCCTTGAGCTCGTCGAGATGCCGTTTCGTCTGAAGCTGCCGTGCGCGCGCGCGAATCAGACCGCGCGCCACGCTTTGAAGCACTTCCGCGGTCAACGGGCGTGCGAGCAACGTGACATTGCCGAGCGCTTCGAAGAGACGCCAGCGTTGCACCGTGCTCGGACGATCGCCCGGCACCGTCAGAATGCAGATAGGAATGTCCGACCACGGCGGCTGTTTTTCGAGGCAGTCGGCAAAATCGCCCGACGGCGCCAGCTCGGAAAGCGACTCTTCGGTCAACAGCAGCCCCGCGATGCTCATGCCGTCGTTTTGCCGAAGCTGTTTGCAGATATCGGCCAATGTGCCGATTTCGAGCGCATCGATGCCGCCGGCGCGCAGCGTCTCGACGATGATCCGCGCATCCTGTCCGACCGGCGCGAGCACCTGCACCGTCGTCGGCGCTTCGTCACGCATCATGACGCGTCAGCCGGTTGGTCGCCCTCGCCGATCAAGTCTTCGCGGGCGCCTTCGTAGGTCGGAACGCCGGTGAAAATGCCGCGCAAGGTTTCGAGCGGTGGCCCGACTTCCACGCCAATCGACGAAAGCTGATATTCGTGGATCGCGTTGTCGTGCAGGCCCGTTCGCTGTTTGATGACCGAAAGTGCGCGCCGCAAACGGCCCGCGGCTTCGAAAAAGCGCAGAAGCAACACGGTGTCGCTGAGGAAACTGAGGTCGATCGGGTTCTGGACATCGCCGACCACGCCCTGTTGAGCGAGCACGATGATCGTCACGACGCCGCGCCGATTCAGATAGGTGAGCAACTCATGCAGATGCAGCACGAGCGAACGCTCTTCCGGCATCGTGCTCAGATACGAATTGATGCTATCGATGACGACCACGCGAGCGTTGCGGTCTTCGACATCGCGGCGCACGGCCCACACGAATTCGCCCGGCGAGAGACGCGACGGGTTCATCCGCCGCCACGAGAATCGCTCGCTCGCCATGGCCTCGTCCGCGCTCAGGCCCAGGCTGTGGCCGCGTCGCAGGAATGTCTCGTAGGTCTCATCGAACGAGAAGTAGGACGCAAACTCGCCGTTGTTCGCGCTCGACAGCGCATAGCTCAAGGCGATCGACGATTTTCCCGCACCCGATGGACCGATCATCATCGTGGTCGTCCCGCGATCGAGTCCGTGGCCGAGAATGCGATCGAGGTCCGCGAAGCCGCTTTCGAGCGGCGCTCCGCCGGGAAGACTCGCATGTTCGTCGGCGATCAGGCTAGGAAACACGAGCACTTCTCCCGGCACGAGCATGTAGTCATGCCATCCGCTCTGGAAGTTCATGCCGCGCATTTTTGCGACCCGCAGCCGCCTGCGCGCGGCGCCGTAGTCGCGCTCGATCAGTTGGAGCGTGATAACGCCATGGACAAAACTATGAAGTTCTCCGTCCTCTCCGCTCAGAAGGTCGTCGAGAAGGATGGCGGTGACCTCCCTTCCCTGCATGAAGCGCTTGAGTTCGAGCATCTGCCGCCGGTAGGCGAGCTTGTTTTGCGCGAGCATGTGCAACTCCGACACGCTGTCGATGACGACCCTCTCGGCGCCTGTCTCCTCCACGCGGCGGATGATCCGTTCGATGGTCCTGTCGAACTCGACCTCCGACGGAAAGAGCACCGTTTGCTGACGCGATGCGTTGGCCTCGTCCGGTATCAGTTCGAAGATATCGATACCGGACATGTCCCAGCCATGCGTGGCTGCGGCGCTTCGAAGCTCCTGCTCCGACTCCGAAAAGGTGACATACAGGCACTTCGCAGCTTTCTCGACGCCCGCAATGAGGAAGCGCATGCCGATCGTGGTTTTTCCAGTGCCGGGCGCCCCTTCGACGAGATGCAGCCGATGCGTCGGCAGCCCGCCGCGCAGAACGACATCGAGTTCGGGGATTCCTGTCTTCGTGAGCGGCAGTGGAACGATCTCTGGCATAACCGACCTTTGAGTGGTGTTTTTTACCTCCTAGCAATTTTTCGGCCTTGAAGAGTTTGGTCGCCAAGTCAGCTTGCTTTGCGAAAAGCACGGCTGAAACGGCAATTTCGCGCGCTCAGGACTGGACTGTCCAGTCTTCGGTCGGCGCGGGCAGAGAGCGATACGCGGGCTTCGCGAAGAAATATCCCTGCATCAGCGTGACGCCCTGCGCGAAGAAGAAGTCCCGCTCGCCACGGGTTTCGATGCCTTCGGCGATCACGCGGATGCCGAGATCGCCGCACATGGACAACACGCCCCGCACGATGCTCTGCCGCACCGAATCCGTGTCGATTCCGCGCACCAGTTCCATGTCGAGTTTGATGAAATCTGGCTGGAATTCGGCGAGCAGCGTGAGCCCGGAGTAGCCGGCGCCGAAATCGTCGATGGCGGTCTGAAAGCCGAAGCGTCTGTACGCACGAAATATCTCGACCAGATGCGAGCGGCTGATGACGCTCTCGCCCTCTACGGTCTCGAAGATGATGCGATCGGTCGCGAACTTGAATTTCTCGGCCGCCTCGAACGTGCTGCGGATACACGCTTCAGGCTGATAAACCGCGTTCGGCATGAAATTGATCGACAGGAATCCGCTCATGTCGAGCGACGCGGCCTGTTCGATCGCCACGGTGCGGCAGCGTTGATCGAAATGGTAGCGATTGGCTTCGTCGACCCGCGCGAGCACCGATCCCGCCGATTCGCCGTTCGGGCCGCGCACCAGCGCCTCATGGGCATACGCGACGCCATTGCGCGTATCGACGATAGGCTGGAACGCGAAGGCCAGATCGATGACGTCGCTATCGGGGACGCGGCAACCCGTGCACTTGTGCGACGCATCGCCGTGCGCGAGCTGGATGGCTGGCTTATCTTTCATGAATTTTTCGGATCGCGCACGCGGCGCACGTTTTGACTAGTCTTTATCGACACGAATCGACATGGGCTTTACACCCCGGACGAGAAACCGTGCGCTGCACAGTCGCGCGCCATGTCGCGGCGCGCTCCCGCTTTACTCAGTTCTTCCACCCGCCGAACTGCGCGATGTCGACCACCGGCAGCCGCTTGCGCGGCGCTTGCTCCCGTTCGGCCAACGCGTCGGACAGCACGCCTACATCGCCATGATGCGCAACCGAGATCACGGCGAGCGGCGTGTAGCGCTCCGCGATGCCGAACGCGTCCCGCAAGGCCTTCGCGTCGAAGCCGCTCATCGAATGGGCGGCGAGGCCGCGCGCATGCGCCTCGAGCAGCAGCGCCAGCGCCGCGGCGCCGGTATCGTAGCTCGCGTTCGGATTGACCTCGCCCTTGGCGTTGAGCGTATCCGCGAGCACCGCGATCAGCACTTGCGCGTTCCGGTTCCACGTCTGGTTGAACGGAACCAGCGTGGCGAAGGCGTCCTCGAATGCGGCAGCGTTCCGGGTCTTCTCGAACACGAGAAAGCGCCAGGGCTGCACGTTATACGCCGATGGCGCCCAGCGCGCCGCTTCGAGCAGCGCAAGCACATCGGCGTGCGCGACGGGCTGTTCGCCATAGGCGCGCGGACTCCATCGTCCGGCGAGCAAAGGATGAATGTCGATATCGGTCGGTGCGGGTCGGTGCGTCATGGATTCTGGCGATCGAAATAAAAAAGGGCTTCCAGCATAAGCCGTGCGGCGCGAACGCGATATGACTTCCCGTGCTGATTAAATCGGCGCCGACGATAAGCCGCCTTCCCGCGCCGCGGGCATGTACACGCATATCCTTAGCTCGATTCGTGCTTTCCGCTTGGCGATCCGGGCGACTATCATGGTCAGTCTTAGCCGCCCGCTGAATAGTCGCTGAGCGCTGTTCCGCCTTATCCGGAGTTGCTATCTTGTCCCGTATCGAACCCATTCGCCGGCCGCTCGTGGTCGGCATCGGCGGCACTACGCGCCCTGCATCGTCCACCGAACGCGCGCTGGGCTTCGCGCTCAAAGGCGCGGAAGAATCCGGCGCTCGCGTGCGCCTGTTCGGCGGCGCATTTCTGCACAGCCTGCCCCACTACGCGCCCGAAACGCGCGATCTCACCGACGCCCAGCGCGAACTGATCGAAGCCGTGCGCGACGCCGATGCGCTCGTCATCGCGACGCCCGGTTATCACGGCGGTATCTCCGGGCTCGTGAAGAACGCGCTCGACACACTCGAAGAACTGCGCAACGACGAGCGCCCTTATCTCGACGGCCGCGCGGTCGGCAGCATCGTCACCGCTTATGGCTGGCAGGCGGCGGGCACGGTGCTGACCTCGCTGCGCTCGATCGTGCATGCGCTGCGCGGCTGGCCGACGCCCTTCGGCGCCGCCGTCAACACGCTGGAAACGCGCTTCGAAAGCGCCGACCATTGTTCCGATCCGAAGGTCGTCGAGCAGTTGTTTACCGTCGGACAGCAGGCGTCGAACTTCGCACTCGCGTTCGCTTCGCACCGGCCGGATGCGTGGCATGCAGTGACTCGCGAAGTCGCGCTCGCACAGCGCTGAGGCAGGCAAGACGTCGAAAGCATACGGTCGATCCGTGCGCTTCGACGATGGACGATGCTTGGTATCCCGACGCACGTTCCGCGCGATGCCGCGCGCATCAGCCGCGCGCGAAGAAACGGTTGGCCGGCCTCGGCAAGCCGAGATGCTCACGCAGTGTCGAACCCTCGTAAGCGCGACGGAAAATGCCGCGCCGCTGCAACTCCGGCACCACCTTGGCGACGAAATCATCCAGGCCCGCGGGCAGATACGGGAACATCACGTTGAAGCCGTCGCTGCCTTCCTCGACGAGCCACTGTTCCATTTCGTCGGCGATATCCGTCGCGGTGCCGACCATCTGCAAGCCGGAATAGCCGCCGACACGCTGCGCCAGTTGCCGCACGGTGAGCCCCTCCGCGCGCGCCATGTCGATGACGCGTTCGCGCGCACTTCTGCTCGCGTTGGTTTCGGGAATCTCGGGCAACGGGCCGTCCGGATCGAACGACGAGACATCGTGGCCGAGCGCGATCGACAGCGACGCGAAACCGCTGTCGTCATGCACGAAAGTGTCGAGCAATGCGCGCTTTTCCTGCGCTTCGTCACGCGAGTCGCCCACTACGACGAACGCGCCCGGCAGTATCTTCAGATGCTCGCGCGCGCGGCCTGCGCGCTCCATCCGGCCTTTGACATCGGCATAAAAGCGCTTGCCCGCGGCGAGATTCGGCTGCGCGGTGAAGACGGCATCGGCGGTTTCGGCGGCGAGCTGCCTGCCCGCTTCGGACGATCCCGCCTGCACCACGACCGGCCAGCCCTGCACCGGCCGCGCGATGTTCAGCGGCCCGCGCACCGACAGATATTCGCCCTTGTGATCGAGCACGTGCAGCTTCGCGGGATCGAAGAAGAGGCCGCGTTGCGTGTCCTGCACGAAGGCGTCGTCGGCCCAGCTATCCCAGAGACCGGTAACGACATCGTAGAACTCGTGCGCGCGCCGATAGCGCTCGTCGTGCTCCATGTGTTCGTCGCGGCCGAAATTCAGCGCGGCATCCGGGTTCGACGTGGTGACGAGATTCCAGCCCGCGCGCCCTTCGCTCAGATGATCGAGCGATGCGAACCGCCGCGCGATGTGATACGGCTCGTCGAACGTCGTCGATGCAGTAGCGATCAGGCCGATGCGCTCGGTCACCGAAGCGAGCGCGGACAGCAGCGTGAACGGCTCGAACGATGTCGCCGTGTGGCTGCGCTTGAGCGCGTTGACCGGCATGTTCAGCACGGCAAGATGATCGGCCATGAAGAACGCATCGAAGCATGCTTTCTCCAGCGTCTGAACGAACCGCTTCAGATGTCGAAAGTTGAAGTTCGCATCGGGATACGCGCCGGGATAGCGCCACGCGCCGGTGTGCAGGCTCACCGGACGCATGAATGCGCCGAGATGGAGTTGTCGGGACTGTGGCATCGCGTCGATGAATGAAGGAGTGGCGAACCGCGTCAACTTACTCCAACTCGCGCAAACACGCTCGATCGCGCTGACCATTTGCAAATCATGCGACGGGACATATCCATAGCGCCCGATATTATTTGCCGCGCACGCGCCGCGCCTCTAGCATCGGCTTCTTTCAACCAGCCTGCCTGTCCATTCGTGAAGATCAAGCATTCATTCAAGACTGTCCTGTTCCCGGTCCTGCTCGCGTGCGCCGTCGTGAGCGCGCAGCCGTCGTTCGCGGCGAACCAGACCGTGCGGGTCGGCATCATGTCCGGCGAGGACGAGGATGTCTGGCGCACCGTCGCGGCCAACGCCGCGAAGCGCGGCATCACGGTCAAGGTCACGACCTTCTCCGACTATACGCAGCCCAACGAGGCGCTCGCGCAGCACGATCTCGACGCCAACTCGTTCCAGCACAAGCCTTATCTCGATGCGCAGATCCAGGCGCGCCATTACGACATCGTGCCGGTCGGCTTCACCTATGTGCAGCCGATCGGCCTCTACTCGCGCAAGGTGAAGTCGGTGGACGCGCTGCCGCAGAACGCGTCGATCGGCGTGCCGAACGACCCGAGCAACGAAGGCCGCGCCCTGCTGCTCCTGCAGGCGAACGGCGTCATCAAGCTGCGCGAGAACGTCGGCCTGCTGCCGACCGCTCGTGACATTGCGAGCAACCCGAAGCATGTGCAGATCAAGGAACTGGACGCGGGTATCGTCGGCCGCGCGATCGGCGATGTCGACGCCGCCGTCGTCAATACCGATTGGGCGATCAAGGCGGGCATCCAGATTCCGCAGGAGCGCATCGCGCAGGAAAAGGTGACGAACAATCCGTATCGCAACTTCATCGCGGTGAACGCGAAAGATGCGCAGGCGCCGTGGGTCAAGGCACTGGTCGAGAGCTATCAGCAGGCGAATGTCGCGTCGTCGATTCTTTCCGTGTATCACGGGGCGACGTTGCCGGCGTGGGAAGACGCGCCGCAGCATTGAACGCGACGGCGAAGCATCGCCGATCATCGGGACGCGGGGCCTGTTTTCGGAAGGAAACAGGCCCCGGCTTCATAGTGTCGCCGGATCGCGGCCCGCAAAGAACTGTTCGTCCGGCACCACATTCAACGCGATGGTCAGCCGGTTCGCATAGTTGAAGAACGCCGATATCTCCAGCACTTCGGTCACCGCCTGCTGCGTGAAGCCGATCGAGCGCAGCCATTGCAGATGCTCATCGCGAATGCTGCCCGGCTCGCGCGTGAGGCGCTCCGCGATCTCCGCGAGCGCCGCCTCCTTCACGGACAGCCGCACATGGCGAAAGCCCTGCGCGATGCGCTGCGCACGCACGGTATCGCCCGAGACGGCCGCCAGCGCCTGCGTGTGATTGAAAACGCAATAGCTGCATTCGTTCACGGCCGACGTGACCACCGCGATCAACTCGCGCTCGGCTGCCGTGAGATGGCTGCGGTGCGGATCGAATAGATGCTCGTAGAACGTGACGAGCCGGTACGCGGTATCGGGGTTGACGGAAAGCGCCGCAAGCCAGTTGGGCACGAAGCCATACTGACGGCGAAACTTCGCGTGGATCGCCGCGACGTGCGGCGGCAAGCGGGCCTCGTCGGGCAAGCCGAAACGGGAAACCGGTTCGCGTATTGCATCGGCATCCGAATTCAGCTGATCGGCGAACGGATCTGAAGGTGCAAGAGTGGACATCGTATGGAGTCTCCTGGCGCTATGTTCGGGCATCCAAATTAACGCACTCGCCGACGAGCGGTGTGACTGATTTTTCATAAGCTAATCGGTGTTTGGACACATCGCGCTCGCCGAATTGCAAATCGCAAATCGATATTGGATCGCACGAAAGATCGCTGCGCATAATGAGCCGCAGCTTCTCTTCACTCCTTCCAGGCGAGGCATGTGACATGGCAGAAGTTCTGAGCACTGAGACGCACGTCATCGGACGGCTCGATGTTCCGACGCACGATGCGCTGAGCGACGATCTCCGGCAACTGGTCGAGCAGCACGGCGGCGACAACTGGATTCGGGCGCTGTCCCTGAATGCCGATACCGCGCGCCGCTTCACGCAGTACTTCGAGAAACTTTTCAGCGCGACGGGCGGACGACTGCCGCTCGACGAGCGCGAGCTGATCGCGGTGATCGTGTCGCGCACGAACGGCTGCGGGCTGTGCGCAATCCATCACGCGCATGCGCTCGGCGAGGCGCTCGGCGACCGCGTGCAGGCCCGGCGCATTGCGCTCGACTATCACCTCGCGGATCTGTCCGCGCGGCAACTGGCGCTCGCCGAAATCGCCGAGACCATCACGACATCGCCGCGCGCGATTACCCGTAAGGACTTCGACCGCCTGCGCGCGCTCGGCCTCGACGACGCCGATATCATCGAAGCGATCGAAACCGCGTCGTGGTTCAACCATACGAACCGCATCTTCATCGCGGCCGGCGTCGTGCCCGACGAGAAGTATTTCTCGGCGCTCGCGTAATGCCGATCCCGCATCCGCACACAGGAGAGTTTCGATGAGCGCCGTACTCGAACCCGTCATCGCGTCGCCCGCGCCGGTTGATGCCTCGCATCTGCTGTCCGACGCGCTGCTCGATGCGATCGGCCAGCGCGCCGCCGGTTATGACCGCGAGAATCGCTTCTTCTCCGACGACCTGCGCGATCTTCACGAAGCCGGTTTCCTGCGCGCCACGGTGCCGATCGAAATCGGCGGACTCGGCCTCACGCTGCCGCAACTGCTGCGCGAGCAGGTGCGGCTCGCGGCCCGCGCGCCATCGACGGCGCTTGCGCTGAACATGCATCTGTACTGGGTCGGCGCGGCGCTGCATCTGTATCGGCGCGGCGACAAGTCCGCGCAATGGATTCTCGAAGAAGCGGGCGCGGGCAAGGTGTTCGCGGCAGGCCATGGCGAGCCGGGCAACGATCTCGGTCTCGCGTGGTCGTCGGTGAAGGCGACGCCGTTGCCGGACGGCGGCTATCGCTTCGACGGCCGCAAGATCTTCACCTCGCTCGCGCCCGCATGGGACTGGCTCGGCGTGCATGGCATCGACGACTCCGATCCGCAAGCGCCGAAGATCGTGCATGCGTTCATCCGGCGTGACGCGGCGGGACATCGCACGGTGCAGACCTGGGATGCGCTCGGCCTGCGCGCGACGCGCAGCGACGATACCTGGCTCGAAGGCGCCATCGCGCCGCGCGACAAGGTGATCCGCGTGCTGCCCGCGGGCATTCCCGACGATCCTTTCGTCGATGGCATTCTCGGCGCGGTGCTGCCCGGTCTCGGCGCGGTCTATTACGGCATCGCGAAGCGCGCGTTCGACATCGCGGTGGAATCGGCGAAGCAGCGTGCATCGCCGGCCATCGGCGGCAAGACTTATGCGTACAAGCCGCTGACGCAGCAGGCGGTCGCGCAGGCGGCCATCGAGCTTGCGAGCATCGAGGCGCTCGTCGAGCGCGCGGCCGAGCGCTGGTGGACGGGTTATGGCGAAAGCGAACCGTGGATCGCGCACTTGCTTGCGGCGAAACAGCATGCCGTCGATGGCGCGTTGCGCGTGGTGAACCTCGCGCTGAAGATCGCAGGCGCGGCTTCGCTGTCGCGTCATAGCGAGCTGGAACGGCTGTATCGCGATGTGCGCGCGGGCGCGTTTCATCCGCCGAACGCGGATGCGGCGCATGAAGTCATCGGTCAGGCTTGGCTCGGGGTGCTCGGTCAGGCGTGAGCGTCGCGGCGCATGGTTGACTCTTCCATGCGTTGCGCGCTTGAACTTCTGCATTCAGGCTTGCGCTTCGCGAATCACAGTGCTTACCGCGCAACCTCCACTGCAGACGCACGCGCGCCTTCCTCACCGCTTTGCGAAAGCGCCTGCGTCACCGAAGCACCGGGCGCGACGTCGTGCGTGAGCCATACGTTGCCGCCGATCACCGCGCCGCGTCCGAGCGTCACGCGTCCGAGGATCGTCGCGCCCGCATAGATGACCACATCGTCCTCGACGATCGGATGACGCGCGAGGCCCTTCTCCAGATGACCTTCCGCGTCGCGCGGAAAGCGTTTCGCTCCGAGCGTCACCGCCTGATAGACGCGCACGCGATTGCCGATGACCGCCGTCTCGCCGATCACCACGCCCGTGCCGTGATCGATGAAAAAGCCCGAGCCGATGCGCGCGCCCGGATGAATGTCGATGCCTGTTTCCCCATGCGCGAGTTCGGCGACGATGCGCGCGAGCAGCGGCAACCCGAGCCGGTAGAGCTCGTGCGCGACGCGATGGTGAATCATCACGAGAATGCCGGGATAGCAGAGCAGCACTTCATCGACGCTGCCCGCCGCCGGGTCGCCCTGATAGGCCGCGAGGATGTCGCTGTCGAGCAGACTGCGAATGCGCGGCAGGGTTTTCGCGAACGCGCGTATCGCATCGCTCGCGCGCGTTTCGACGGCGTGATCGTCGCGCGGCAGATGACGCGCCTTGTATTGCAGTTCGAGCTTCGCCTGCACGAGCAGCCCTTGCAGCGCGAAGTCGAGCGCGTGGCCGACGTAGAAGTTTTCGCTTTCCTGTCGCAGGTCGGGCGGTCCGAGCGGCATCGGAAAGAGCGCGCCTTTCAGTGCGCCGATGATGTCGCCAAGCGCCTCGCGTGCGGGAAGCTCGCGCCCGCCCGGTTCGAGCGAGCGCTTCTGGGCTTCGCGCCACTGCTGGCGGACTGTCTGAAGCGATTGGACGATGTCGTCGATGTCGAATACAGCCACAGTGCAGTCCTTTCTATGTAATGGGTCAGCTCGCGTGGGCGCGCGATGCGCGAGCGGTAAATTCGTCGCGCGCGCTCATCGATGGGAGCGAGCGGTCGACGCGCCGCCTGCATCGCAGCGAAACAGCGGCGGTTCGACCGGCGGCTGAAACATGTCGACCGCATGGCCCATGTTGAAGTAGCCCGCCTGCGCGAATAACGCGATGTGTTCAAGCCGCTCCGCGCGGCTCGCCTCTCCGTCGCCGCGCGTAGAAGTGCGCGGCGCTTCGCACCCGCACGCATTCATCGCGCGTCTGGCTTCACGCAGAAAGCGGCGCTCGCGCGACCGTTCGAAACGGTTGGACAGCATGTGCCAGCAAGACGTCAGGATATGCGCCATGACTCGCTACCTTCGAATGACGATGACATCAATCTAGGCCCGCGCGACGCGTTTCACAAACGAGCTTTTCTGCGTTGCATTGCAGGCATCGTGCGGACCCGGCTGCGCTCTGCGGAGCGGCGCGAGAGCAGTGCGTGCGCGAGCGCTTGCAGCGCACCGCACAGCATCAGATAGACGAAGCCGACGAACAGGAAGATCTGCGCCGGATAGACCATCAACCGGTTGTTGAGCTGATTGGCGAGGAACGTGAATTCCGGCACGCCGACGATATAGGCAAGCGACGTATCCTTGATGAGGGAGACCCATTGATTGACGAACGACGGCATCATCACGCGCACGGCCTGCGGCAGCACGACTTCGCGCAGCGCCTGCCAGCGCGTGAGGCCGAGCGACATCGCCGCCTGCCACTGCCCGTTGCCGATCGACACGATGCCCGCATGGACCGAATGCGACAGATACGCGCCGCCGATCAGCGCGAGCGCGCATACGACGGTCGCGAGGCCCGGCACATTGACGTGCAGCAGAATCGGCATCAGAAAGAAGGTCCAGAAAATCAGCATCAGCACGGGAATCGCGCGAAAGAACGCAACGAGCGCGGTCAGCAGGATCTGCGCGACGCCGCGTGTCATCGAAAGCGCGATGCCGCCCGCGAGCCCGATGATCGCCGCAAGAATCGCGGAGGAAATGGAAAGCGCGAGCGTCAGCGCAACGCCGCCGAGCGGTCCGGAAGGAAACGCGCCCAGCAGGAGATAGCGCAGCGACGCGAACCAGTCGACCTCGTTCATGCGTGGACTCGCCGCAGCGCGCGCACGCCGGTGCGCTGCCACACGACCAGCGCCGCTTCGATGACCGCGATGGTCAGCACATAGAACACCGTGGCCGTGCCGAATGCCTGAAATGTCCTGAAGGACTCGGTATCGACCTGACGCGACATGTACGAAAGCTCCGCGACGCCTACCGCCATCGTCAGCGACGAGTTCTTCACCACGTTCATGTATTGCCCGGCGAGCGGCGGCGTCGCGATGCGCAGCGCCTGCGGCAGGATCACGTAGCGCAGCGCGGCATAGCGGCTCATGCCGAGCGCGGCCGCCGCCTGCTCTTGCGCCGCACTCACGCCACGCATACCCGCACGAAACTCCTCGCCGATGAACGCCGTCGTGTAGCAGGTCAATCCGATCCAGCCCGCGAACAGCTCGAAACTCGGCCAACGCAAAACGAACGGCCCGAACGTCGCGGCATGCGGCGTGTTGAGCCACGTCATCCATTCGGACGGCAGCAACGCGGCCGCCCCGAAATACCAGAACAGCAACTGGACGAGCAGCGGCGAATTGCGAAAGACGAAGACATACGATGCCGCGACGCGTGCGAGCGCCGCATTTCCCGACGTGCGCGCGACGGCCAGCGCGAAGCCGAGCAGCGTCGCGCAGATCGCCGCGCAGGCGGACAACATCAGCGTGACGGCGAAGCCCTGCTCCAGCCACGCGAGATATTTCGGATCGAGCCAGCTATGCATGATCGACGGCGATCAACCGTTCTTTTGCGGATCGCCGATCTTGAAGAGGCGCGGCAGCGGCGCGGCGCTCTTCGGGCCGAACCACTTGTCGTAGATGCGCGTCGCTTCGCCGTCCGCTTCGAGTTTCGTTAGCGTGCCGTTCACGGCGTCGAGCAGGCGCGTCTCGCCCTTCGGCACGCCGACGCCTTCGTAATCGTTGGAGATCGTGAAGGCCGGAATTTCGTAGCTGGCCTTGTCCGGCACGCGCGCGAGCAACGCAACCAGCTTCGGTCCGTCCTGCGTGATCGCCTGCACGTTGCCCGTGCGCAGCGCGGCGAAAGCGAACGGCGTGTCGTCATAGGCGACGATGGTCGCGTTCGGGAATTTCGCCCGCACCTGCTGTTCGTTCGTCGTTCCCTTGTCCGCGCCGATGCGCAGGCTGTTGATCTGATCGGGCGATTTCAGCACGCCCTTCTTCGCGATGAACTGCGTGCCCGATGCGAAGTACGGCGTGCTGAAATCGACTTCCTTTTTGCGCTCGTCGGTGATCGTGAAGTTGGCGAAGACGAGATCGACCTTGCCCGACTTCAGAAACGCGATGCGGTTGGCCGGATTGGTCGGCTGCACTTCCAGCTTGACGCCCAGGCTCTTCGCCACCGCGCGCGCATAGTCGACATCGAGACCGACGATCTGATTGTCCTTCGGATCGACGAAGCCGAACGGCGGATTGCTGTCGAACGCCGCGACGCGCAGCACGCCGGCTTTCTTGATGTCGTCCAGCCTGTCCGCATGCGCGGCATTCGAAGCCACTGCCAGCAGTGCAGCGAGCACCGCGCCCCAGGTCCTGATTTTCATTGGTGAGTTCCTTGTTCGTTGCGCCGGTGTGCGTCGCCGGGCGGCGGCACGATGGCGAGGCTGGCACTCTATCGGTGCCGCCGCTCCGACGGAACGAAGTTTTTGTCACGAAGAAAGCAGGCGTGGAGATTTGGCGCGACGCCCGCATTGCCGTCGCGTGCACATGCTTATGACTTCCGTTGCGATAGCGATATGTGCATCGCTACGTTGGTCGGAATGGGCGCTCGTCTTAGCATCGGAAGCTTTCGCCAACCAGAGCTTCCGCCATGTCGAAAACAAAAACCACCGATCGCCGCGCTTTTCTCTCCCTGACCGCGCGGGCCGCGACGGGCGCCGCCGCGCTCGCGGTCACGCCGGCATCGTTCGCCCAGCAACCCGCGCAAGCGCAGCCGCGCGTGTTGCGCATCGGCAATCAGAAAGGCTATCTGAACCTGCTCAAGGGACGTGCAACGCTGGAGAAGCGTCTGGCTCCGCTCAACGTATCCGTGAGCTGGACGGAGTTCTCCGCGGGTCCGGTGCAGCTCGAAGCGCTCAATGTCGGCTCGATCGATTTCGGCGACGTGGGCGAAGCGCCGCCGATCTTCGCGCAGGCGGCCGGCGCGCCGCTCGCCTACGTCGCCGCCACGCCGACGCGGCCGCATTCCGAAGCCGTGCTGGTGCCGGCGCAATCGTCCGTCAAAACGGTGGCGGATTTGAAAGGCAAGCGCATCGCGTTGAACAAGGGCAGCAATGTCCATTACTTCCTCGTGAAGCTGCTGCGCCAACATGGCCTTCAGTATCGCGACGTCGAACTCGCCTATCTCGCGCCCGCCGACGCGCGCGCCGCCTTCGAGCGCGGCTCGATCGATGCGTGGGTCATCTGGGACCCGTACTTCGCCGCCGCGCAGCAGTCGCTGAATGCGCGCGTCGTGGCGGACGCGAGCGGCGTCGTGGGCAACCGCGCCTACTATTTTTCGTCGCAAGACTATGTGGCGAAGAATGCCGACGTGATCCGCATCGTCATCGAGGAGATCAAGGCCGTCGATCAATGGGGCAAGCAGCATCCGGACGAACTCGCGAGCGAACTCGCGCGGCTTTGGGGCCTGCCCAAACCTGTCGTCGATCTCGCGGTGAGCCGGCAGGTCTTCGGTACGGAAGCCATCACGCGGGCGATCATCGCGGAGCAGCAGCAGATCGCCGACACCTTCGTCGAGCTCGGGCTGGTGCCGAAACATGTCGACGTGCTGAGGGCCGCGCCGCCCGGTCTTGCCTGACGGCCGTCGATGCCTCGCGCGCCGCGCCTGAAAGCCGCGGCATCGTGTAGCGATCCGCGCAAGACGTCAGAACACGCGCCCTTCGGTCAGATGCGTCGTCACGCCGTTGAGCGCGTAATCGCCGATCACGCGCGCCTTATGCATCAGCGGATTGTGGCTGAAGATCGTGCGCAGATTGCGCCAGTGGCGATCGAAGTTATGCGCGCGCGCCGTCGCCGATGCGCCGCCCGCTTCGAACATGCGCTCCGCCGCGCTCAACGCGAGCTTGCTGACGACGATCTGCGTGCGCGCCGTCGCGAGCGCGCCTTCCAGCACGAGCGCGTCGGCGTCGGCATCGCCGTTGCGGATCGCTTGCGACGATCGTTCGAGCACGCGCGCGTTGTCGCGCACGAGCGCATCGATCGCGTGACTGTTCGCGCTCAATTCGCCCACGACCTGCTGAATGAACGCATCTTCGCGGGCCGACGGCGCCGCGCTATGCAGCACGGGGCGTCCGTGTTTCAGCACATAGCGCTCCGCATCCGCGACGACGTTGCGTACGATGCCCGCCGCCACCGCCACCAGATGCAACTGACGCAGCGCGCCACCGTGACGGCCCGTGAGCGTCGTCTGCACGCGCGGCGTGACTTCGTCCGCGTACACGATCAGATCGTCGAACTCGAGACTGCCGCTCGCGGTCATGCGCTGCCCCATGCCGTCCCAGTCGTCGAGCACGCGCAGCCCCTCGCGTTGAACCGGCACGACGGCTATGGCGGCCTCGCCGTGTTCGTCCTGCACGTTCAGGCGCGCGTAGTCGGAGAACGCGGTGCCCGTCGCGTAGTACTTGCGGCCGCTCAGACGAAAGTGATCGCCTTCGCGCCGAAGTTGCGTCGTGATTTCGCCGGGGCGCGACGTGCCCGCTTCGGTCGATGCGCCGCCGAAGATCGCGCCTTCCGCCACGCGCTTGATCTGCAATGCATTGAACGGCGTGCGCGGCGCAAGCAGCAGCGCTTCGGTCTGGTCGAAGTGAATGCGCAACGCGTGCGCGACGTTGCTTTCATGCGCGGCAAGCGTTGCGATCACGTCGAAGACGTCTTCGAGCGAGCCGCCGAGTCCGCCCCATTCGAGCGGAAAGCGCAACGTCCCGAGGCCCGATCGACGAAACAGCGCAAAGGCATCGAACGGCAGTTCGCGGCGCGCCTCGCGCGCGGCCGCATCTTCGCCGATGGCCTGTGCCAGCTCAGGCAGCGCGGCGAGCGCGGCTTCGAGTTTCTGATTTTTATTCGACATATGACGTGACGTTCCTATGGTATTGATGCGTGCTCTACGCGGCCTGCGCGTCGAATCGTTTGCCGGGAATCGCTTCGAGCAGCGTGCGCGTGTACGCATGCTTCGGCGCGCGCCATATCTCGCGATGATCGCCGCTTTCGACGATGCGCCCGCCATGCATCACATGGACGCGGTCGGCGATATAGCGCACCACCGAGAGATCGTGCGAGATGAAGAGATAAGCGAGCCCGAGGTCGCGTTTCAGCTCGACGAGCAGATTGAGTATCTGCGCCTGAATGGACACATCGAGCGCGGAGACGGGTTCGTCGCAGATCAGCAGCGCGGGCTCGAGCACGAGCGCGCGCGCAATGCCGATGCGCTGCCGCTGACCGCCCGAAAACTCGTGCGGATAGCGATCAAGCGCGGCGCTCGGCAAACCGACGCGATCGAGCATCGCGCTTGCGCGTCGGCGGCGTTCGCGCGCATCGGCGATGCCGTTCACGATCATCACCGTATCGAGGATGTCGCCAACGCTGCGGCGCGGATTCAGCGACGCATACGGGTCCTGAAACACCATCTGCACCGGCGCCCGCAGCGGGCCCAACGCGCGTTCGCTCAGGGGCGCGAGATCGACGCCGCGCAGGCGGATCGCGCCACCCGACGCCGGCACGAGACGCAGGATCGCTTTCGAAAGGGTCGACTTGCCGCAGCCGGATTCGCCGACGAGACCCACGGTTTCGCCGCGCGCGATATCGAACGACACGTCGTCGACGGCGCGCAACGCGCCCCTGCCATGCCGATGCACATAATCGACCGTCAGATGTTGCACCGAGAGCAGCGGCGCGTCGTTGTCGAATCGCGTTTCCGGCGCGCTGACGGGCGCAAGCGGCGTCACGTTGAACGCGGGCTTGTCATCGGCGCCTTGCACGTGACGAATCTCCGGCAGCTTCCAGTCGCGGTAATGCAACTCCGTCGCCACGTTCAGCGATGCGCCCAACAGCCCGCTCGTGTATGCATGCCGCGGCCGCTCGAAGAGTTGACGCACCGGCGCTTCCTCGACCTTTTCGCCCGCGAGCATCACGGCGACGCGATCCGCATGTTCGGCGACGACGCCGAGATCGTGCGTGATGAGCAGCAGCGACATCGACAGATCGCGCCGCAATTCGGCAAGCAGTTCGAGAATGCGCGCCTGAATCGTGACGTCGAGCGCGGTGGTCGGTTCATCCGCGATCAGCAGACGCGGACGGCATGCGACGGCCATCGCGATCATCACGCGCTGGCGCTGTCCGCCCGACAGCTCGTGCGGATAGTCGAAGACGCGTCGATGCGGCTCCGGAATATGCACGAGATCGAGCAGTTCGACGGCGCGCTTCATCGCCGCTGGCTTCGACAGCGCTTCGTGCCGTCGCAAGGTCTCGACGATCTGCGCCCCGACCGTGAGCACCGGATTGAGCGATGTCATCGGCTCCTGAAAGATCATCGAGATGTCGCTGCCGCGCACATCGCGCATTTCACGCGGGCTCAGCGCGAGCACGTCGCGTCCGTCGAAGCGGACGCTGCCCGTCACGCGGCCCGGCTCCGGCACGAGCCGCATGAGCGACAGCGCGGTCGCCGATTTGCCGCAGCCGGACTCGCCGACGAGCGCGAGCGTCTCGCCTTCGGCTATGTCCAGATCGATGCCGCGCACCGCGCGATGCGCGCCGAAACTCACGCGCAGATCGCGCACTTCAAGAAGATTCGCCACGGACAGGTCTCGGGTCAGGAACGTTCGCGCATGCGCGGGTTGAGTGCGTCGTTGAGGCCGTCGCCGAGCAGATTGAGCGCGAGCACCGCGAGCACGATCGCCGCGCCCGGCACGGCGGTCAGATACCACGCGGTGCGCAAGGAATCGCGCCCCGCGCCGATCATGCCGCCCCATGTGACGACGTTCGGGTCGCCCATGCCCAGAAACGACAGCGAAGACTCGATCAGGATCGCGCTCGCGACCATCACCGATGCGGTCACGATCACCGGCGGCAGCGCGTTCGGCAAGATCTCGCCGAAGATGATGCGCGCGTCGGAAAAGCCCTGACTGCGCGCGGCGAGCACGAAGTCCGACGAACGCAGCGTGCGGAACTCGGCGCGCACGATACGCGCGACCGTCGGCCACGAAGCGATGCCGATGGCCAGCGCGATCACCGTCACGTTCGGCCGCCCTATCGCGACGATCACGATCACGAGCAGAAACGACGGCACGGTTTGAAACAGCTCGGTGACGCGCACGAGAAGATCGTCGATGACGCCGCCGAAAAAGCCGCCCATCGCGCCGACGAGCGTGCCGATGACGAGCCCGATCGCCGCCGCCGATGCGCCGATCAGCAGCGACACGCGTGCGCCGTGCGCGATGCCGGCGGCGACATCGCGGCCGAGCGAATCGGTGCCGAGGCGATACAGCGGGTCGCTGCCCGGCCATTCGAAGGGCGCGGCGACCATATCGAGCGGATCGCCGGGAAAAAGATACGGCGCACTCAGCGCAAGCGCGATGAACGCAGTCAGCAGCACGATGCCCGCGAGCGCGGACGGATTGCGCAGCAGCGCGCGCCACACGCCGCGCGAGGCGCGAGCGTAAGGCGCACGTTGAGCGCGCCGCGCGCCGAATAGCGCACCGGCGAGCTGGCGCCGCCACGCCGAGCCGTGGCCGGATGAAGCGAGTTCGGTGGAATCGGAAGCCATGCGTTTTCAGGTTCGATGAGTCAGACGATGCGTGGATCGAGCCACGCCTGCAGCAGATCGACCGTCACGTTGGCGACGATCACGAGCAGCGACGAAAGCAGCAACACGCCGAGCAGCACGCTGAAATCGCGCGCCATGACGGCATCGAGCGCAAGACGCCCGAGGCCCGGCCAACTGAACACGGTTTCCGTGACGGCCGCGCCGCCGAGCAGCGTGCCGAAGTGAATGCCGACCATCGTCGTGAGCGGCATCAGCGCGTTGCGCAGCACATGACGCACGGTGACGCGCAGCGGATGCAGCCCCTTCGCGTGCGCGGTACGCACGAAGTCCTGGCGCTTCACTTCGAGCATCGCGGCGCGCGTGAGACGCGCGTAGATGGCGACGAAGAAAGTCGCGAGCGTCACGGCCGGCAGCAGCACATGTTTCGCGACATCGGCGGCATACGCGAAGCCGTGCAAGGACGCGCCGACGGTGATATCGCCGCCGCTCGGCAGCCAGCCGAGATGCACCGAGAACAGCACGATGGCGAGCAGGCCGATCCAGAAGCCGGGCGTCGAATACAGCACGAGCGCGAGCACGGACAGCACGCGATCCGGCCACTTGCCCGCCCAATGCGCCATGACCGCGCCGAGCACGATGCCCGCGACGATCGCAAGGGCGAGCGCCGTGCCCATCAGCAGCAAGGTGTTCGGCAACCGCGACAGAATCAGTTGCATGACGGGCGCGTCGTAACGCGGCGAATAGCCGAGACTGCCGTGCGCGAGATGCGACAGATACGCGCCGAGCTGATGCAGCACCGGCTGATCGAGGCCGAACTTCGCGCGCAATGCCTGCAGCGTTTCGGCGGTCGCGGAGCCCGCTTCGCCCGCGAGCACATCGGCGGCGTCGCCGGGCATCAGCTTCAGCAGGAAGAAGTTCAGGACCACGATGGCGAGCATCGTCGGCAAGGCCTGCCATGCGGTGCGCCGCGCGATGGCGGCGAAGCGCGTGCGTCGGTTCATCGGCGTCCGTCCTCAGGCGCTCAGCCACACATCGGCGAGATTGCCTTCCAGCCCCTGCGCCGACACCGTGTGATTGCGCACGCGCCGGTTCGCGAGCGTGACCATGCGCGGCGCAACGAGATTCAGGATCGGCAGGTCGCGATACACGATCTGCTGAAACTGCTGATAGAGCGCCACGCGCTTCTTCTCATCCGTTTCGATCGATGCCGATTCGAGCAGCGTATCGACTTCCGCATTGCTGTAGTGCGGCGCGTTCGAGAACGGCACGCCGGGCCGGATGTTCTTCGACCAGTAGAGACGCTGCACGCCCACGCTCGGATCGAACAACGTATTCACGCCGATGCTCGTGAAGTCGAACTGACGGTCCGCATACACGCGCTTGAGGAACGAAGGCAGATCCTGCGAACGCACGGTCACGTCGATGCCCACACGCGCGAGCGCCGACTTCACGTAATCGGCCTGACGCCGGTACATGTCGCCATAAGGCAGGAAATCGTGCGTCAACTGGAAGCGCGGGCCGCCGTTCTTGCGCGGATAACCCGCGGCATCGAGCAGCTTTTCCGCGTTCGCGATATCGAATGCGTAAGGCGCGAGCTTCCCGTCGTGATACGGCGAGGCGGGCGTGATCGGCGTCGGAGAAATGTCGGCGTAACCGTAGGCGATCGTCTTCTGCACGATCTGCGGATTGATCGCATGGGCGATCGCCTGACGCACGCGCACGTCCTTCAGGATCGGATGCGCGAGATTGAAATCGATCTCCGAGAGCGGTTCCAGAAAGCGATAACCGCGCGTTTCCACGGCGAGCTGCGGCAATTGCGTGAGACGCGGCAGATCCGAAAGCGGCACCGGATTCTCGCCGCCGAGATCGAGCGCGCCGGTTTCGAACGCGGCGGAGCGCGCGGCGGCATCGGGAATCACTTTGAACACGAGCGAATCGATATACGGCTTGCCCGCGTCCCAGTAATCCGGGTTGCGCTCGTAGACGATGCTCGCGCCCCGCGTCCACGACTTGAAGCGGAACGGCCCGGTGCCAATGGGCGCGTTGTTATGCGGGTTCGTCAGCGGATCGCCGTTCGCGTAGAGATGCTTCGGCACGATCGGCGATTCGCCCGCCGACAGCGCCTTCAGCAGATACGGCGCGGGCTTCGACAATTCGACGATCGCGGTGCGCGCGTCGGGCGTCGTTACGCGCGTCACGTTGGCGAAGGTGCTGCGCCCGCGCGGATGGATCGACTTCAACAAGTCGATGGAAAACGCCACATCCGCCGATGTGAAAGGCTCGCCGTCGTGCCACTTCACGTTCTGGCGCAGCGTGAACGTGTACTTGAGACCGTCCGGGCTCACGTTCCACGCGGTCGCGAGCTGCGCCTTCGGCTTCAGATCGAAGTCATAGGCGAGCAGACCTTCGAGCACCTTCGAACTCGCGACGAGCGCGGGGCCCGTCGTCTGGAAGATCGATACGAGCACGGGCGGCTCGGGATTGATCAGCATGTTGAGCGTGCCGCCACGCCTGGGTGCCGCTTCCTGCGCGAAGGCGAGAGAAGACAGGCCGGCGGACGCGAGCGCCGCGCCTGATGAGACCAGAAAATCGCGTCGGTTGAAGCCTGCCATGTGATGCCATTCCTCTCTGTTCGTTGTTCGACGGCCGAATATGACGCGCCGCGGCGATCACGATAAAACGGCTGCGCGCGCGCGTGAACGAACGGTTATGCATATGGAAAGCATGGCGACGCGAAAAGCATGTGACGTCGGGTGCAATGCCGAGAGGCGATCGCTACGCCACGCGCACCGCTCCCCCACCACCCGCCTAATGCATGTCGAGCACCGCGCCCTCGGGCACCGACAACCCCAGATGGCTGCGCAAGGTCTTGCCCTCATACGCGCGACGGAAAATGCCGCGCCGCTGAAGTATCGGCACGACGCCTTCCGTGAAGGCTTCGAGACCATCGGGCAGCACGTCGGGCATCAGATTGAAGCCGTCGGCGGCGCCGTTCCTGAACCAGTGCTCGATGTCATCCGCGACTTGCTCGGGCGTGCCGACGATCACGCGATGTCCGCCGCCGCCCGCCAGCGCACGGATGAGCTCGCGCACCGTGTGGCCATGCGTGCGCGCCTGCGCGAGCGTCGCGTTGAAGAACGTGTGATTGCCGTTGCCGCCATTGGGCAGCGGCAAGTCGACGGGCAAACGCCTGTCGAGCGAAAGCGAATCGACGGGCACGCCGAGCGTGCCAGCGATGCGGTTCAGGCTGTACTGCACCGGAATCAGATCGACGAGTTCGTCACGGCGTCGCAGCGCCTCGCTTTCCGTCGAACCGATGATCGTCGTCAGTCCCGCGAGCACTTTCACCGCGTTCGCGCCGCGTCCGTAACGCGCCGCGCGCGCGTTGAGATCTTCGCGATATGCACGCGATTCATCGAACGATTGCGAGGCCGAAAACACCGCTTCCGCGTGACGCGCGGCAAGCTCGCGTCCGTCGCCCGATGCGCCCGCCTGCACCAGAACCGGATGACCCTGTGCCGAGCGCGGCAGATTCAGCGCGCCGCGCACGCTGAAGAATCGCCCACGATGATCGGCCGGATGCACCTTGTCGAGATCGACGAAGCGCCCGCTCGATTTGTCCGCGATGAATGCGTCGTCATCCCAGCTATTCCACAGCGTCTTGACGAGCGCCGCGAACTCGTCCGCGCGTGCATAGCGCGTTGCATGGTCGGGGACCGTGTCGTGACCGAAGTTGCGCGCAGACGGCAGGTCCGCGGTCGTCACGATGTTCCAGCCCGCGCGCCCGCCGCTGATCAGATCGAGCGTCGCGAATCGGCGTGCGATGTTATACGGCTCGTTGTAACTCGTCGATGCCGTCGCGATCAGCCCAAGATGCGTGGTCGCGGCTGCAATGCTCGTGAGGAGCATTGTCGGTTCGAGCGCCGTGATGGGGCGCATGTCGAGCTGATCGGAGATCGCGGCGCTATCGGCGAGAAAGATTGCATCGAGACACGCGCGTTCCGCCAGCTGCGCCAGGCGCACATAGTGGCTCACGTCGAGGAATACGTTCGGATCCGAATCCGGCAGACGCCATGCCGACGGCACGAATCCGGAATGAAGCGCGTTGATGTTCAGATGCAGTTGGCGCGGGGCATCGCCGCTCATGGAAAGCTCCACAGAAAGGGGATAACTCTCCATCTTGTACGGGCGACGCGAACGACGCCACGAACGAATTCGACGAAGCATATGAAAAGCGGCGCTAAACGGATAAGGCTTGCGTAGCGCGCGCGTCGATCCTTACCTGATCTGCAACACCGCCTGGCGCACATCGATGCGGCGCGGAATCACCTTCGTATCGAAAGCCAGATTCGCCGAGTCCTGCTGCGCGCCAAGGACGTCGTCGGGAATCGGATAGCTCGCGCCCCACTCCAGGCGCGAGATCGCCCGGTTCCATACGGCGAGCGGCACGCCCGTATTGGCGGACAAAAAGCGCGCCGTATCCTGCGGATGCGCGAGGCTGTCGTTCGTCTGACGTGCAAGCTGATCGAACAGCAGACGCAGCGCGGCGGGATACTTTTGCGCGAAGTCGCGCGTCGCGATATAGAAGCCGTATTGCGGCACCGACAGATCCCCGATGGTGAGAATGGTCCGCGCGCCGGTGGTCAGTTCGGTGTCCGCGTAACGCGGATCGGGCACGGCCCACGCATCGATGAAGCCGCGCTCGAACGCCGAGCGCGCATCGCCATAGGACAGGTACGTGAACTGCGCGGCGTTCGGGTCCATGTGGGCATCCTGCATCGCCTTCAGCACGAACAGGTGCCCTTGCGAGCCCTTGGCGAAGGCGATCTTTCTGCCCTTCAGATCGCGCAGGTCCTTCACGGGCGAATCCTTCGGCACGACGATCGCATAGCTTTTGACGAGTCTTGGCGCATACGCCACATACACGACCGATGGCGCCGCGCCCGCCTGCGCCATGATCGGCGGCGTCGAGCCGACCGTGCCTACATCGACGTCGCCCGCATTGATGGCTTCGACGAGCGGCGCGCCATACACGAACTCGTGCCACGAAACCTTGACGTGATGCGAAGCGAAAGCCTGCTCCAGCTTGCCCGATGCCCGCAGCGCGACGAGACCGTCGCCCTTCTGGATTCCGATGTTGATCTGCGCGGGATAGCCCTCGTCAGCGTGCGCGGCAAACGCGGCGGCGAAGCAACCGGCGGCGATGATGGATTTCAGGAATCGGATCGGCATCAAGACTTGAAATAAGGATTGGCGGGACGTGCGAGACCGTAGTGACCGCGCAGCGTGGCGGCTTCGTACTCGCGCCGGAACAGGCCGCGCCTTTGCAGAATCGGCACGACATGCTCGGTGAAGTGCTCGAGCTGCGCGGGCAGTACGGGCGGCATCACGTTGAAGCCATCGGCGGCACGGCTTTCGGTCCAGTCGGCAATGACATCTGCAATCTGTTCGGGCGTGCCGGACAGCGTGAAATGCCCGCGCGCCGCCGCGAGCTTCCTCAACAGGCTGCGCAAGGTCGGACGCTCGCGCGCCACCAGTTGCGTGATGACTGCCGCGCGGCTTTGCGCGGCCTGCACCGTCGACGGGTCCGGAAAGTCATCGACGGACAGCGGCTGATCGAGCGGCAGCGTCGAGAAATCGTAGCCGCCGAAGCGGTTCGACAGGCGGCCGAGTCCCACGCTGACATCGGTGATCGAGTCGAGTTCGTCGAGCAGAGCGCTGGCTTCCGCTTCGGTCGAACCGATCGCCGCGCTGATCCCCGGCAGGACCACGATGTCCTGCTCCGAGCGGCCCGCGGCCCTCGCGCCCGCCTTGAGCTCGGCATAAAAGTCGATCGCGGATTGCTTCGTCAGATGCGCGGTGAAGACGGCTTCCGCATTGCGCGCGGCGAACGCCTTGCCCGTCGCCGACGAGCCCGCCTGCACCAGCACCGGATGCCCCTGTGGCGGGCGCGGCAGATTCAGCGGCCCCGCCACGCGATGAAACTTCCCGCGATAGCCGATCTTGCGCACGCGCGCCGGATCGAGAAAGCGTCCGCTCGACGCGTCATCGATGATGGCGTCATCGGCCCAGCTATCCCACAGTTGCGTGACGACTTCGAGGAACTCGTGCGCGCGTGCGTAGCGCTCCGCATGCTCGATCTGCTGCTCGTAGCCGAAGTTCGGCCCCGCGCCGCCGACCCACGAGGTCACGATGTTCCAGCCGATGCGCCCGCGCGAAATGTGATCCAGCGAAGCGAACTGACGCGCGAGATTGAACGGCTCGGTGTACGTGGTCGATGCCGTCGCGATCAGCCCGATGCGCGAAGTCGCCTGCGAAAGCGCCGCGAGCGTGGTGATCGGTTCGAGCGCGCCGGACGCGACGAATTGCGCGCCATCGCCGAGCGCGAGGGCATCGGCGAAAAACACGGAATCGAACAGGCTTTGCTCGGCCCTGACGGCGAGATCGCGAAAATAGTCGATATCGGTCAGCGCCTGGCGCGTCGCGCCGGAATGACGCCAGCCTGCTTCATGATGGCCGCGTCCGTGAACGAAGAGATTCAGATGTATAGGTCGGGGCATGAGCGAATAGTCTCGTTTGCCGGATCAGTCATGCACTTTGGGAAAACCGTGGCGCTCGGCGAGCAACGCGAGAATGCGGCGCGTATCGGTGACGAAGCGTTTCTCGCCGACGGTTTGCGCGTCGGACGGCGCGGGGTACGCATCGCCCAGCACCAGCACCGGCAGACTTTGATGCGCCTCGCTCAGTGCTTCGACCGCGGCCTTGCGGGGACGCTCGAAGGGCACGCGGCGGATATCGAGGCGCGCGTTGCGCGCCGGATCGCTTGCGAGCAGACCTTCGATCGGCGCACCGTCCGGGCAGATGAACACTTCGCCCGGGCGCTTCGGATCGGTGAAGCCCGGTTCCAGCAGAATGAGTAGATCGCGTTGGGTCATGGTCGGCGTCATGCGTGGTTGAGAGCCGCCACAGCGTAACCATCCCGCGCGGAGATTGGAACGAATTCGATCTGCTAACCAAATCTGCGGCGCGCATGACGAAAGACGGATCGCGGGCGCCTTCCGGACCGACAGCTCATGCGGCTATCCGATGCTTCGTCGACGTTATCCGCGCTTCTTGCGCGCGCTGCGCTGATCGATCCACAGCCGCGCCCAGCGTGCCGCATAGGCGATCGCATGATCGCGCTCGAAGAAGTAATCGAGCGCATCGAAAGTGAAGCTTGCACCGTGCGCGTACCGGCGATGTTCGATCGTCAGGTTGGCCGCATACAAGCCGCTCGGCATGGCCTGAGCGGAGGGTGCAACCTCATAACCTTTGTATTGCATGGAGCGAGTCCTCGCGGCAAATTCAGGCAACATTGCCCGAACCGCTTCATGCTAGGGGCCGACGAACGCATGGCCAACCAATCCTTTTACGTTTGCAAATCACCGGCCGCATCGATTCGTCATTACGTCATGCCATGCAGGTCAAAGGCGTCCCGGTCGCGGGTCCGGAACGAATCCATCGCGATTCGGCATGCGGATGGCGGCAAGCGAATGCGCATCGACGCGGGCGTCCTCGGGAACGATGCCGTTCTGATTCAGGATCCACGCGCTCACGGCATACACCTCGTCCGCACTCAGCGATTGCGGCGCGTTATAGGGCATCGCGCGGCGAATGTAATCGAAGAGTGTCGTCGCGTACGGCCAGTAGCTTCCGACCGTGCGCACCGGCTTCTCGCTCGCGAGCGTGCCACGCCCGCCGATCAGCCGGTCGCCCAGCACGCCCTCGCCTTTCGCGCCGTGACACGAGGCGCACTTGGCCGCGAAGATCCGCGCACCGGTCACCACGTCACCGCTGCCCGCGGGCAGGCCGCGACCGTCAGGCGCGACATCGATGTTCCACGCGGCGATGTCCGCCGCGCTCACGGGCGTGCCGATCGTGCCGATCGTGCCGACAGCCGCGCGATGCGTTGCATCGTCTAACCCGGCCTGCGACGCGCGCCCGTCCCGCCACGGCCCCGAGCAGGCGGTAAGACACAGCGCCGTCAGACCCACGATCAGCGGGCGCACGGCGCGAAGTTGTCGAGTTGGTTCCCTATGCATTTTTCACGCTGCCATCGGCGTCGACGCGCCATTGCTGAATGCCGTTGTAGTGGTAGTTCGAGTTCAGCCCGCGCGCGGCGACGAGCGCCTCGCGCGTCGGCTGGATGTATCCGGTCGAATCCGTTGCCCGCGAGAGGATCGTGGCCGGTTCACCGTTCCACACCCATCCCGCATGAAAGCGCGTGAGCGCGCGATCGCCGGGCGTGCCATCGAGCCGCGCCGCTTGCCATGAACGGCCACCATCGACGGATACTTCGACCTGACGGATCGCACCGCGTCCCGACCAGGCGAGCCCCACGATCGGGTAGTAACCGTGAGTCGTCAACTTGTGCCCGGGCGATGGCCGCGTGATGACCGATTTCGCATCCATCTCGAACACGAACTGGCGCGCGCGACCATCGGCCAGCAAGTTCGTGTATTTCGACGTTTCCTCTCGCGTTTCGAGCGGCGCGTCGACGAGCTTCAGCCTGCGCAGCCACTTCACGTTGGTGTTGCCTTCGAAGCCGGGGACCAGAAGCCGCAGCGGATAGCCGTTCTCCGGCCGCAGCCGCTCG
Organism: Caballeronia sp. NCF2; assembly: GCF_023631205.1. Classification (NCBI taxonomy): domain Bacteria; kingdom Pseudomonadati; phylum Pseudomonadota; class Betaproteobacteria; order Burkholderiales; family Burkholderiaceae; genus Caballeronia; species Caballeronia sp. NCF2. The sequence continues at coordinate 129,986 of NZ_JALQDN010000065.1, forward strand.
CCGTTCTGCGCATACACGACGAACGCGCGATCCAGCACGCGATCGAGCGGCAGGCTGCGCGTCATCGCAGCTGCATCGGCGCCCTCCGCGAGAATCCAGCGCGGCGCGTGGCCGTCGTTCGCAGCGAGCCCGCCGGCCGCCTCGATCAACGTCGAAAGCCGCACGCCGGTCCACTCGCAGCACGACAGAAGCCCGTGCGTGAGCTGAACGGGCAGCCCGCTCGGCCCTTTCCATTCGCTCGCGGTGTTGCCCGAACATTCGAGAAAGTGCACGCGCGACTCGGAAGGCAGCCGCAGCAAATCGTCCATCGTGAAGACCTTCGGCTCGCGCACGAGGCCATGAATCACGAGCCGGTGCTGGTCCGGGTCGATATCCGGCACACCGGCGTGATGGCGTTCGTAGACAAGCCCGTTCGGTGTGATCGTGCCGTGCAGATCGGCGAGCGGCGTCAGCGACGAAGCCGCGCCCGGCACCGGCCACGCACGCGCCGCGCGACGCACGACCTCGGATTCGCGCGGGGATGGCAGGCCATAGGGATGATCGAGAATCGGCGCGCCAGGCATGCGCGTCCACGGCTCGACGCTGAGCGGCTGCAAGAGTCCGGACGCCGCATTCGCGTGAGGCGCCACGACTGCCGACAGCGCGAGGCCGCCCAGCATCCGGCGTCGCGGCGACGCGGGAGCGTGTTGCTCCGGCTTCGCGGGATCGCCGGGCCGTGTGGCGGAAAACGATGAGAAACGCGGGATTTTCGGCATGCTCGATGAGTCGGGCAGACAAGACAGGCAGTCGGCCGCCCGATTATAGGTCGCGGTTTCGGGATGCCCAATCGCGATTGCGACTATGCAAATGACAAGGGTTGCTTAAGCGCCATCGTCTAACGCGTTCCTGCGAATGCGATGGCATCATGAGTCGCTCACGCCGACGACGGCGCGCAGGATCACCGGCTGCCCGCCGCGCAACGACACGGCGCCGAACACCGAGCGCGCGTGCACGCCGGCATCGCCCAGAACCTCGACCAGCAGATCCGATGCGCCGTCGAGCACCTTCGCGTGGTCTTCGAAGGCGGCGTCGGCGTTCACGAAGCCCTGCACGTCGAGCACCTGCTTCACGCGTTCGAGCGAGCCGAGTTCATCGCGCAGCACGAGCAGCAATTCCACTGCCGCCTCGCGTGCGAACGAAACGCCGTCTTCGAGCGTGAGCGTGTCACCCAGCCTGCCTTTGGACGGCTTACCGTCGATGGCGGCGCCCGCCGACTTGCCCGACACGAACACGAGATCGCCCCAGCGGGTGGCATTGCGATAGTTCGCCTTCGGGTTGCCCGAAGTGCGTTCGGGGTCGATCAGACGGTCGAGTCTTTCGTCAGCGCTCATGGTGCTCCTGTCGGTATGAATGCGTGACATCACGCGCAGCCGCTCATGTTATGCAGCAACGGCCGGCGCGCTAACCAACGAAGCCTCATATCGATATGACCGGCCTCGCGCGGCGCGAAGCGTTCGTTGCGCGCCTGCTCGCGATTTCTGCATCGCTTCTCCGATGTAATCCGGAATCCAAATCAGACGCTCCGACCATTACAAACGAAAAAACCTTTGTTGGACTTCGGTAAGCACGACCGTAGTATCCGGCTTCCTCGAACTCATGGTTAATACCTAAGGAAGCGAATGAAACGAGTCGCACTCGCCGGCGCCGCTGGCTTACTGGCCGCCCTTCCGGGCATCGTTCAGGCACAGAGTTCCGTCACCTTGTACGGGATCATCGACGCCGGCCTCGCCTATACGAACAATCAGCGTGGCGCATCCAACGTGCAGGCGACAAGCGGCAAGCTCAACGGCAGCCGCTGGGGCCTCAAGGCGTCGAAGATCTGGGCGGCGGCTACAAGGCGCTGTTTACGCTCGAGAGCGGCTATCGCGTCAACGACGGCACACTCCCTCAAGGCGGACGCGAATTCGGGCGGCAAGCTTATGTGGGCGTGGCGAAGACGGGCATCGGCACGCTGACGCTCGGGCGTCAGTACGATCCGAACACGGATCTCGTTGCGCTCTTCGCGGGGCCGGGATTCTGGTCGCCCGCCACGCACGTCGGCGATAACGACAATCTGAATCAGACCTTCCGCATCAACAATGCCGTGAAGTTCAAGAGCGATACCTTCGCGGGCGTGACTGTCGATGCGCTCTACGGGTTCAGCAATCAGGCGAGCAACGGCGCGGGCGCGGGCTTCGGCAACAACCGCGCTTGGGGCGTATCGGCGAGCTACGCCAGCGGGCCGTTGCAACTCGGCGCGGGCTATTTGCTGCTCGATCATCCGAATGTCGCGTCGAACACAAGCGGCGCGGTCGGCGGTGCATCGACCACGTCCGGCGACGACTACAGCGGCGCCTTCTTCTATGGCCTGAACGGCGGCGTCGCGCGGCAGCAAGTGGCGGTCGCGGGCGGCAACTACGCGATCGGATCGGTCGCGACAGTCGGCTTCGCATGGAGCCACACGCAGCTCGACTACAACGATGGCTCGTCGCGCAAGTTCAACAACTACGATGTGAACGGCCGCTACAACATTACGCCGGCGACGACGCTGATCGGCGTGTACACCTTCACCGATGGCCGCGCCAACAGTCTGCCCGGCACCGGCGGCGCGACACTCAAGCCGCGCTGGCATCAGTTCACGCTCGGCGTCGACTATGTATTGTCGAAGCGCACCGACCTCTATCTCTCCGGCGTCTATCAGCTCGCGGCGGGCGATGCCTCGACGCGCGTCGGCAACGGCTATCAGAAGATCGCGGCTATCGCCGACGCGGGCACGCCGTCGTCGACGAACCGGCAAGTGGCGGCGTTCGGCGGCGTGCGCGTGCGCTTCTGAGCTGCGAAGAACCGCATCGAACCGGTGAAATCCCGCGGCGAAAGCGCGGAACGACACCCTCGATACGCTGCGCTCACACCGTTTCCCTACGCGCTCACACGAATCGGGCGCATCCGGAAGACACGCTCGAAGCCTCGTGCTTCGAGCGTCGCCGAGCGCATTCGCGCGACGCGCAATCGCGGTTCTTTCAAATCTCTGAAGGCGACAAGCAAAGCAGAAATCGATCTTTGGCGGCCTTGAGCCGGTTGCTAAGATCGCCGCTCGCTTTCAACGGACCGCCATAACGACAATGACCTTGCACCGCTCGATCGCTACCCGCCGCGCCGCCGTTGCGCTCGCCGTCGCCAGCCTCTTCGCGCTGGCATCGTGCGGCTCTTCCAGCGACAGCTCGCCGACGACCGCGCCGGTCGCCGCCGCCAAACCGCCGAACATCCTGTACATCATGGCCGACGATCTCGGCTACTCGGATATCCACGCGTTCGGCGGCGAAATCAACACGCCGAATCTCGATGCGCTCGTCGCATCGGGCCGCATCCTCACGAACCATCACACCGGCACGGTCTGCGCGATCACGCGCGCCATGCTGATCTCAGGCACCGACCACCATCTCGTCGGCGAAGGCACGATGGGCACGCCAACCGACGAACGCAAGGGCCTGCCGGGATACGAAGGCTATCTGAACGACCGGGCGCTCTCGGTCGCGCAGTTGCTGAAGGATGGCGGTTATCACACGTACATGGCGGGCAAGTGGCACATCGGCTCGGGAATCGTAGGCAGCACCACGGGCGGCGGGCAAACGCCGGATCAGTGGGGCTTCGAGCATAGCTATGCGCTGCTCGGCGGCGCCGCGACGAATCACTTCGCGCACGAACCCGCAGGCTCGAAAAACTACACGGAAGACGGTCAATACGTTCAGCCGGGACAGCCCGGCCAGCCAGGCGGCGCAGGCGGCAGTCCGAGCGTCTTCTATTCGACCGACTTCTATACGCAGCGCTTGATCTCCTACATCGATTCGAACAAGGGCGACGGCAAGCCCTTCTTCGCCTACGCAGCCTACACGTCGCCGCACTGGCCTTTGCAGGTGCCCGAGCCTTACTTGCACAACTATGCGGGCAAGTACGACGCAGGTTACGACGTCATCCGCAATGCGCGGATCGCGCGGCAGAAGGCGCTCGGCATCATTCCCGCCGATTTCAATCCGTATCAGGGCGCGCCGGAAACGCTGACCTCGTCGCCCGCCACGGCGAACAATGGCACCGCGAACGCGAAATACATCAGCGCCGTGCACAACGCCGCGCAAGGCTACAGCGACTATGGTCCCGGCACGGTCAACAAGTCGTGGAACAGCCTGTCCGCCGCCGAGAAGAAGGCGCAAGCGCGCTACATGGAAATCTATGCCGGCATGGTCGAGAATCTCGATCACAACATCGGCCTGCTGATCCAGCATCTGAAAGACATCGGCGAATACGACAACACGTTCATCCTGTTTCAGTCCGATAACGGCGCGGAAGGCTGGCCGATCGACTCGGGCGCGGATCCGACCGCGACCGATACCGCGAACGCATCCGATGCGGTCTATTCGACGCTCGGCACCGACAACGGTCAGCAGAACGCGCGGCGTCTGCAATACGGCCTGCGCTGGGCCGAAGTCAGCGCGACGCCGTTCCGCCTCACCAAGGGCTACGCGGGCGAAGGCGGCGTATCGACACCGCTCATCGCACATTTGCCCGGACAGACGGCGCAGTTGCCCACCTTGCGCGCCTTCACGCACGTCACCGACAACACCGCGACCTTCCTCGCCGTCGCACAGATCACGCCGCCGACGCAGCCCGCGCCGGCTTCGATCAATACGCTCACGGGCGTCGATTCGAACAAGGGCAAGGTGGTCTATAACAACCGCTACGTCTATCCGGTCACCGGACAGTCGCTGCTCCCGATTCTCAAGGGCGACGGCACCGCGGAGGTGCACACCGCCGCGTTCGGTGACGAAGCCTATGGACGCGGCTATCTGCGCAGCTCCGATGGCCGCTGGAAGGCGCTTTGGACCGAGCCGCCGACCGGTCCCGCCGACGGTCACTGGCAGCTCTTCGACCTGCAGGCCGATCGCGGCGAGAACAACGACGTATCGGCGCAGAATCCGTCCGTCATCGACAGTCTCGTGCAGCAGTGGAACAGCTACATGAGCACGGTGGGCGGCGTCGAACCGCTGCGGCCGCGCGGCTACTACTGAGCGCGCGATGAGTCGTCGATGGACATCCGTTGCAGGCGCCGGCGCCGTGACGCTCGCGTTGTTCGGCGCGGGCTTCGGCGGGGCGCTCGCCGTGAACGCGGAGCACGGCTTCGATCCGCGCAATCTCGCGCGCACGCTGGCGCCGCTCGGCTCCGAGCAGCAATGCGAACGCTATTCGGGCATTCCCGCCAAGTGGCGCGACGATCCGCGCGCGGGCATGGTGCACCTGCGCGGCGGCGAATTCGTCTTCGGCAGCACACTGGGTTATGACGACGAGCGCCCGGTGGGCGATGGCAAGACGAAGGTCGGAGCCTTCTGGATCGACCAGACCGATGTAACCAACGCGCAGTTCGCCGCTTTCGTCGACGCGACGGGCTATGTGACCGAAGCCGAGCGTCAGGGCGGCGCCGTCGTGTTCCATGTCCCGACGCGCGAAGAAATGAACGCACGCGATCTCGCGTGGTGGTCGTGGGTGAAAGGTGCGTCGTGGAAGCATCCCACGGGATCGTCGAGCACATGGAAAGGGCACGAAAATCGTCCGGTGACGATGGTGACGCTCGCCGACGCCCTCGCCTACGCGCACTGGCTCGGCCGCGATCTGCCGACCGAGGCCGAGTGGGAATACGCGGGCAAGGCCGGGCGGGAAGGCGCGCAGCTCGACGCCGCTCCGCGCGATGCGCGCGGCAAGCCATCGGCGAATTACTGGCAAGGCGTGTTTCCCGTGCTCGACTCCGCCGAAGACGGCCATGCGGGTTTGGCGCCGGTCGGTTGCTATGCGGCGAACGATTTCAGGCTGTACGACATGATCGGCAACGCATGGGAATGGACGGAGGATCCTTACACCGGTCCGCGTCAGCCGCATTCGAACGGCGACACGGCGGCGGTGATCCCAGCGCGCAAGCACGACACGGCCATGGTCATCAAGGGCGGCTCGTTCCTGTGCGCGCAGGATTATTGCGTGCGCTACCGGGCGTCGTCGCGCGAGCAGCAGGAAGCGGATTTGCCCGCGTCGCATATCGGCTTTCGCACCGTGCTGAGGGACGGCTGATGCGCGCGCGATTCGTTTTCGCGGGGGCGGTTCTGGCAGCCTCCTTCGTGACGACGGCGCATGCCGCGGAGCAGACGGTTCGCATCGGCGTGATGCCGGGCGAGGAAGCGACGATCGTCGCGCATGTGCGTGAAGTCGCCGCGAAGCAGAGCTTGCCGCTCGCCGTCGTGACTTTCGACGATGCCGCGCGCATCGACGCCGCGCTCGCAAACGGTACCATCGATGCCGCCAGTTTCGAGGACGAAGCCAGCCTCGCCGCGCGCAGCGCGCGCAACGGCTACGCGATCGAAAGCGTCGCCGCGACCGTGACCTTGCCGATGGCGCTCTACTCGCGCAAGCTCGCATCGATCGTCTACTTGCCGCGCGGCGCGACCGTCGCCGTTCCGGCCGATGCCGCCGGCACCGCGCGCGCATTGATCCTCCTGCAGAACTATGCGCTCATCACGCTGAAGGACGGCGCGGGCCTTCATCCGACGCTCGGGGATATCGCCGGCAATCGCTTCGGTCTGAAGATCCGCCGGGTGGAACGCGCGAAGCTCTACGAAGCGCTCGACACGGCGAGCTTCGTCGCGATGAACGCCGACGACGCCGCGCGCAACAACCTGAAGCCAGGCCGCGACAGCATCGGCATCGAAGATGCGCGCTCGTCTTATCAGCATGTTCTCGCCGTGCGTACGCGCGACGCGAAGGCCGCCTGGGTCGGGCGACTCGTTCGTGTCTTTCATTCCGACGACGTCGCGCATTTCATCCTCACGCAGTATCAGGATTCCGTGCGCCGGCCTTGGTGAATAGCTACTCGTTCGACTGCACCGCGTGCGGCAAATGCTGCAACAGTCCGCCGGCGATGTCGCTACGCGAACTGTTCGAACACCGCGACGTATTCGTCGGCTGCATCGCGCTCGGACGCATGCCGCGAGGCGCAGACACGCCACTGCACGCGTTTCCCGTCGATGAGGCCAGTGCCATCACCATCACGACGCTTGCGCTCGATTACCCGTCGCTCGGCCGCTGTCCCGCGCTTGCGCATGACGGGTTGTGCGGCCTTCATGCAAAGGGCAAGCCGGATCAGTGCATCGCGGTGCCGCTCGACCCGCTCGTGCCCGATCACCTGCAACATGCGGTGCTTGCGCAGCGCTCGCATGGCGCGGGATGGATCGGCGCGCAATGCATCCGCCCGGGCGAGCATCCGGGTGCGTTGCTCCTCAAGGCTGGCGAGATCGTGGATGAAGAGGCCAAGGCGGCCGTGCAACGCAGACGGCACGCGCTAAGCATCGAGCGCGAGCTATGGGCCGCGCCGTTGTTCGATGTCCTGAGACGCGACTTCGCCGATCCGCGCCGCGCGCTCGCGATGCTTCCTTCCGACGGTTATCGCACCATTGCGAGCGTGCCGGCGCTCATGGGTATCGGCATGTTATCGACGGCGCTCGCGCGCGCGTGCATCGCCTATATCGATGCGCAGACGGCGCTGATACACCGGAACGTCGCGCAGGCGGTGCAACGCCGCCGCCTCGACGACCGGCCGACGACGCAGACACTGCGCGGTTTCTCCGATGCACTTCAGCATGCACGCGCGCATCTCCGCGCGCTGCCCGAACGCACCGCAGCCTCGCCGCTCGCGAAAGACGCCGAGGCGTGGTTTCTCTTCTGAGGCTCGGCGAATGCGCCGTTCGTGCCGACGGGCAGCATACGAATCCGCCTTTTTGCTACGCAGCAATCGGACCGTCCAACGTGCGTCTAAAGAAATTGAGTCAATGCTCTATTTCAACGTATCTCATGCCGATCGCCCCCAGCCCGCAGCCGGTTTCCGGATTTCATCCTGTCGTAAGGTTTACCCCGATTTAAACGCAAACCAACAAAAGGGACATTCTGGCTGCTGCATGTAATCGAAGCGCAACCCAATTGACGTCATTCTGAAGCGCCAGCTCTGCGGCTGGCGTCGTGCATGCCGAGAGGAGAGCGATTTGGTCCTTGAACTGGAGCGGGTCAGTGTCGTTTCTGGCGGGCAGCCGTATCTGTACGGCGTGGATTTGCGCCTTGTCCCAGGCGCCATCAACGTGCTTCTCGGACCCACGCAGGCCGGCAAAACCACGCTGATGCGCGTGATGGCAGGTCTCGACAGGCCGAACGACGGCCGGGTGCTCGTCGACGGCCAGAACGTGACAGGCGTCAGCGTGCGCCAGCGCAATCTCGCGATGGTCTATCAGCAGTTCATCAACTACCCCGCGATGACGGTGTTCGAGAACATCGCCTCGCCTTTGCGTCTGCAAAAAACCGACCCTGCCGAAATCCGCCGGCGCGTGCACGAAGTCGCGGCCCGACTGCATATCGACCATTTGCTGGAGCGGCGGCCAGGCGAACTGTCCGGCGGACAGCAGCAGCGCTGCGCGCTCGCGCGTGCACTCGTGAAGCGCACGTCGCTGGTGCTGCTCGACGAACCGCTCGTCAATCTCGATTACAAGCTGCGCGAGGAATTGCGCCTCGAACTGGCCACGCTTTTCGCCGACGGCAAGACGACGGTCGTCTACGCGACCACCGAACCGCTCGAAGCGCTGCTGCTGGGCGGCTATACGGCAATCGTCGATAAAGGCCGGGTTCTGCAGTTCGGTCCCACGCTCGATGTCTATAACGCACCGGTCAACGTCGCGGCCGCAGCCGTTTTCAACGACCCGCCGATGAACATGCTGACGAGCGACTGCGGCAACGGCCGCGCGCGTCTGCCGATCGGCGTCGAGGTTCCGGTCCGGCACGGTCTCGCCGCGAACGGCGCATGCCGCATCGGCATCCGGCCCGGGCACGTGCGTCTCGAGGCGAAGGCCGCTCATGCGATCGCCGTTGCGTGCCGGCTCGAACTCGCTGAACTGAGCGGCTCGGAAACATACCTGCACTTGCGCACGCTGACCGGCGCGGTCGACCTGGTTGCGCAATTGCAGGGCGTGCATCAGATCGAGCTCGGCACGCAGCTCGATGTTTTCATCGACCCTGACGAACTGTTCGTGTTCGGCGCGGATACCCAACTGGTGTCCAGCCCGGAGGCAGCTCATGGCGTGCATTGAGTTCCAGAATCTCGGGCACGCGTACGGACCGGCCCCCGCGACGCTCGACGACTACGCGCTTCAACCCATGAGCATGGTCTGGGATGACGGCGGCGCTTACGCGTTGCTCGGGCCATCGGGTTGCGGCAAGACCACGCTGCTGAATATCGTGTCGGGGCTCGTCAAGCCGTCGGAGGGCAAGGTGCTGTTCGACGGACGCGACGTGACTGCGCTCGGCGCACGCGAGCGCAACATCGCGCAAGTGTTCCAGTTCCCCGTGGTCTACGACACGATGACCGTATTCGACAACCTCGCGTTTCCGCTGCGCAATCGGATGATGTCGACCGCCGAGGTCACGAAGCGCGTGCACGAAGTCGCGGAAATCCTCGATATGACGCGCGATCTGCCGCTCAAGGCGAGCAATCTGGCCGCCGACGCCAAGCAGAAAATATCGCTCGGGCGCGGCCTCGTGCGCAAGGACGTGGCGGCGATTCTCTTCGACGAACCGCTCACCGTGATCGATCCCGCGATGAAGTGGATGCTGCGCCGGCAGTTGAAGAAGATCCATCAGCAACTCAAGCTCACGCTTATCTACGTGACGCACGATCAGGTAGAAGCGCTGACTTTCGCAGATGAAGTCGTGGTCATGACGAATGGCCGCGTCGTTCAGAAAGGCGGAGCCGATGCGCTTTTTCTGCGGCCGGATCATGCTTTTGTCGGCTATTTCATCGGCAGTCCGGGCATGAATCTCTGTCCGATCGAGCTCGACGCAGACGGCGCAAGAATCGGCTCGCAGCGCCTGCCGCTCGACGCGGGCACGCTCGCGACGCTACGGGCCGCGCATCAGCAGACAAACGGCGCGCTCAAGCTGGGGATTCGCCCGGAATTCGTACGGCTTTCGCATGAAGGCGGAGCGGGTGCGCTCAACGCGCGGGTGCTTCGCGCACAGCAACTCGGCAACTATCAACTGGTGACCGCGCAATGCGACGGCCATGTGTTCAATGCGAGGCTCGAACCGCATGTACGGATTGTCGACGGACCTGCCTGGCTGCATCTGGTTGCGCCTGAGACCGTATTCTTCTGCAACGACGAACGAATCGAAACACGCATCTCCGAAGAGGCCGCGCGATGAAGCCCGTCAATCAGAAAGCGTGGTTGCTGGTCGTTCCGGTGTTCATCTGCGTCGCGTTCTCCGCGATCCTGCCGCTGATGACCGTGGTGAACTATTCGGTGCAGGACATCATCGGCCCGACGCAGCATGTGTTCGTCGGTACGGAGTGGTTTCGCAACACCATGACCGATCCGGATTTGCGCCAGGCACTCGGCAGACAGGTCATTTTCTCTGCGTGCGTTCTGCTGTTCGAGATTCCATTGGGCGTGGGCCTCGCACTGTCGATGCCGGCTTCGGGATGGCGCGCATCGGCGACGCTCGTCGTGCTCGCCATGCCGTTGCTGATTCCATGGAACGTGGTGGGCACGATCTGGCAAATCTTCGGGCGCCCGGATATCGGACTGCTCGGCTACTGGCTCAATAGTCTCGGCTTCGACTACAACTACACGGCGAGTCCCACGGCCGCATGGCTCACGGTGCTGGTGATGGACATCTGGCACTGGACGCCGCTCGTCGCGCTGCTGTGCTATGCGGGCTTGCGCGCGATTCCGGACGCCTTCTATCAGGCCGCGGAGATAGATGGCGCGAGCCGCTTTGCGGTATTCCGCTACATCGAGTTGCCGAAGATGCGCGGCGTGCTGATGATCGCCGTGCTGCTGCGCTTCATGGACAGCTTCATGATCTACACGGAGCCGTTCGTACTGACAGGCGGCGGACCCGGCGATTCCACGACCTTCCTCAGTCAGTACCTGACGCAAAAAGCGGTCGGCCAGTTCGACCTCGGCCCGGCCGCGGCTTTTTCGCTGATCTATTTCCTGATCATTCTGCTGTTGTGCTTCATTCTCTATAACTGGATGAATCGCGTCGGCAGAGGCGGCCCCGCTGCGCAAGGAGACGACCATGCAGGATAAGCGCCGCTGGATGCGGACGTTGGTGCTCGTCGTCTATATGCTGTTCGCGCTGATTCCGCTTTACTGGATGTTGTCGATCTCCCTGCGCACGAACGAGGAGACCATGTCGACGTTCGCCACGCTGCCGCAGCACGTGACGTTCGACAACTACAAGGTGATCTTCACCGATCCCTCGTGGTACTGGGGCTACATCAATTCGATCATCTACGTGCTGATGAACACGGTGATGTCCGTGCTGGTCGCGCTGCCTGCCGCGTATGCGTTCTCGCGTTATCGCTTTCTCGGCGACAAGCACATGTTCTTCTGGCTGCTCACCAACCGCATGACGCCGCCCGCCGTGTTCCTGTTGCCGTTTTTCCAGCTCTATTCGAGCATCGGCCTGACCGACACGTACATTGCCGTCGCACTCGCGCACATGCTGTTCAACGTGCCGCTTGCCGTATGGATTCTCGAAGGCTTCATGTCGGGCGTCTCGCGCGAGATCGACGAAACCGCGTATATCGACGGTTATACGTTTCCCGCCTTCTTCGTGAAGATCTTTCTGCCGCTTATCAAGTCGGGCGTCGGTGTCACGGCTTTCTTCTGCTTCATGTTCAGCTGGGTCGAACTGCTGCTCGCGCGCACGCTGACTTCGGTCAACGCGAAACCTATCGCTGCCGTGATGACGCGCACCGTGTCGGCGGCCGGCATGGATTGGGGCGTGCTGTCGGCTGCGGGCGTGCTGACGATCGTTCCCGGCGCGCTCGTGATCTACTTCGTGCGCAACTACATCGCGAAGGGCTTCGCGATGGGGAGAGTGTGATGTTCACGTGGATGTACTGGACGCCCGAGGTGGCGATTTTTTTCGGCTGCATCGTCGTGATGCTGGGCGGCATGACGGTATGGGAACTGTGCTCGCCGACTCATGAACGCAAGGGTTTTCTGCCTATCGCGACGACTCGCGGCGATCGCCTTTTCATCGGCCTGTTGACTGCCGCTTATGTGAATCTCGCGTGGCTTGCGATCAGCGCGGAGGGCTCGAGTTCGTGGCCGGGCTTCATAGCCTCGGTGCTGGTGCTGCTCGCGATCATGTGGAAAGGCTAGCAAGCCGACGCATGCAGCGATGACTGACAACTGCCGGTTCCGCTGATGCCCCCAGCGGGCGCCGACAAGATCGAAGGGGCACGGAAGACACAGGAGAAGACCATGCATCAGAGGAGACGGATCGTCGCGCTGGCAGTGGCAAGTATCGTGTCGGGTGCCTTCGCGAACCAGGCTCTGGCGGGAACGCCCGAGGCGCAGAAATGGGTGGACAGCGAGTTTCAACCCAGCACGCTGTCGAAACAGCAGCAGATGGACGAGATGAAATGGTTCATCGATACCGCGGCGAAACTCAAGTCGCAGGGCGTCAAAGAGATTCATGTCGTGTCGGAAACCATCGACACGCACACCTACGAATCGAAAACGCTAGCGAAAGCGTTCAGCGAAATCACCGGCATTCAGGTGAAGCACGACATCATTCAGGAAGGGGACGTCGTCGAGAAATTGCAGACCTCGATGCAATCCGGCCAAAGCATTTACGACGGCTGGATTTCGGACTCGGACCTGATCGGCACGCACTATCGCTATGGCGTGATCGTTCCGCTATCCGATTATATGGCGGGCGAAGGCAAGGAATACACGAACCCTGGTCTTGACCTGAAAGATTTCATCGGCACGAGCTTTACGACCGCGCCGGACAAGAAGCTCTATCAGCTTCCCGACCAGCAGTTCGCGAACCTTTACTGGTTCCGCGCGGACTGGTTCGCACGCAAGGACTTGCAGGACAAGTTCAAGGCGAAATATGGCTACGAACTCGGCGTGCCGGTCAACTGGTCCGCGTATGAAGACATCGCCGAGTTCTTTACGAACGACGTGAAAACCATCGACGGAGAAAAGGTCTACGGCCATATGGATTACGGCAAGAAAGACCCGTCGCTCGGCTGGCGCTTCACGGACGCGTGGCTTTCCATGGCGGGCGAAGCCGACAAGGGCATTCCGAACGGCATGCCCGTCGACGAATGGGGCATCCGCGTGACGCCTGATGGCTGTCATCCGGTAGGCGCGTCGGTATCGCGCGGCGGCGGCACTAATAGCCCGGCAGCGGTCTACGCGACGACCAAATACATCGACTGGCTCAAGAAATATGCGCCACCGGAAGCGTCGGGCATGACCTTCAGCGAAGCGGGCCCGGTGCCCGCGCAGGGACGCATCGCGCAACAGGTGTTCTGGTACACCGCGTTCACGGCGTCGATGCTCAAGCCGGGCAACGTCACGAATGCGGATGGCACGCCGAAGTGGCGCATGGCGCCCTCCCCGCACGGCGCTTACTGGAAGGAGGGCATGCAAAACGGGTATCAGGACGTCGGCTCATGGACCTTCTTCAAGTCGACGCCGCCGAATCAGCGCGCTGCCGCGTGGCTATACGCGCAGTTCGTGACGTCGAAGAGCGTGTCGCTCAAGAAGTCGATAGTCGGTCTCACGTTCATTCGCGACTCCGACATTCATAGCGACTACTTCACGAAAAACGCGGATAAATACGGCGGCTTGATCGAGTTCTATCGCAGCCCGGCGCGCGTCGCGTGGACGCCGACCGGCAACAACGTGCCCGACTATCCGAAGATGGCGCAACTCTGGTGGAAGAACGTCGGCACTGCTGTCGCCGGTGAGAAGACGCCGCAGGCTGCGATGGATAACCTGGCGAAGGAAATGGACCAGGTGTTGTCCCGTTTGCAGCGGGCGGGGATGAAGGTTTGCGCGCCGGAGCTGAATGCGCAGAGCGATCCGTCGAAGTGGCTGTCCGACCAGCACGCGCCGTGGAAGGCGCTTGCCAATGAGAAGCCGAAGGGGGAAACGGTAAAGTATGAGCAACTGCTGTCGGCGTGGAAGGCGGGTAAGGTGCGGTAGGGGTTTTGGTTTTTGGATTGGCGGCACTTGGTTGTGCCGCCTTTTTTGTGGGTTGCTGGAGGGGCGCGGTGGGGCTGGAAGCAGCAGCGACGATTCGATGCGGATGCAATCTCTGACGGCCCTTGATGACCATCAGCCGAAATTCGCGGATTACCGCCTCGTTCTTCTGCGACGACCGTGGTCCGAAGGGCTGAAGCCGACCCGTTGCCGACAATCGCATTGTCATCAATCGAAAGGCAGGTAACGGATTCTTGCTGCCCTTGAATCAAATCGCACCGCGCTGCCCGATTTCTCGCTTTGTGCTGAAATGGCTTGTGATTGACAAAATATTTCAGTGCTTTTAGTCGGTTTTCCGAAGAATGGTTGGTGAGTCAGACGGCCCTGCAGCGGCCAGCACCAGGGAAGCGGACGCGTTCGCAGTGATCGGCTGTCAAAGCACCTTCACTCTCCTCGCATACGCAAAGGCTTGAATTTTATGGGCGGTCGGGGTAGAGACCGAAGTCATGGCGCGGATCGCCGCTAGCGCCCGCCGTATGCTCAGTCATCGTCATCCGTTCGCATTGAGTGATGGGATATCGGCGAATGCCGCCGCGATGAAGTCCATGAACGCAATGGCGCGTTTCGGCAGTAACCGGTTCGCTACATACACGATCTGGATCGGCACGAGCGGCGCTTCGTGGCCGACCAGCACGCGCTGAAGGTTGCCGCTTTTCAGCCCCGCTTCGAATAGCCAGCCGGGTCCGTGTGCGATACCGACGCCTGCGTCGACGGCTTGCTGAACCGCTTGTGGCGAGTTGACCCGAAGCCGGCCCGCAATGGAAATCTCACCGTCTCTAAACCGCCATGTACTCCCGGACGACAACAGCGTATAGACGATGCAGTTATGCGCACGTAAGTCGTCCGGCTTCTGCGGCGTGCCGTGTAGGGCGACATAAGCCTTGCTCGCAACGCATACCCGTTCGAACTGGCCAATGCGGCGCGCACGCAGCGCGCTGTCTTCGAGATGCCCGATGCGGATCGCGAGTTCGGCGCCTTCGTCGACGAGATTCACATAACGATCGCCGATCTGCAGATCAAGCGCGAGGCCGGCATAGCGTGCGAGAAACGCCGGCACCTGCGGCAGCACGAACGTGTGAGCCAACGCGGTCGGACACGCAACGCGCAGCAGCCCCGTAGGCTCCGTCACGCCGCGTAGCGACGATTCCGATTCCGCAACCGCATCGAGTATCTGCCGTACTTCTCCGTAATAGCGCTCGCCTTCCGGCGTCAACGCGAGACGTCGCGTGGTCCGCAACAACAGCCGCGTTTGCAGATGCTCTTCCAGCGCGGCGACGTAGCGGCTGACGTTCGGCTGACCGAGTCCGAGGTCGCGCGCCGCAGCGGAAAAGCTACCCGTCTCCACCGAGCGGGCGAAACAGGTCATCAGCAGAAAGCGGTCCAAGCCGTGCCTCCATTATTCATGCAATTGCGGCATGGAATATATACCAGCAAGCCGTCTTATCGGCTCAAGGAGACAGGTCCATGCTTCTTCGTGCAGGCCAGCCGGTCGCTGGCGCTTACTCATCAAGGAGCTTTCATGTCCCGTCTGCAAGGCAAACGTACTCTCATTACCGGCGGCACTTCCGGCATCGGCCTCGAAACCGCGAAACAGTTTCTTAAGGAGGGCGCGCGCGTCGTCATCACCGGGAACAACCTCGACAGCATCGCGAAAGCGCAAGCCGAACTCGGACCTGAAGTGCTCGCGCTGCGCGCCGATTCAGCGGACGTCAACGCCCAGTATCAGCTCGCCGAGACTGTGAAAGCGCATTACGGTCACCTCGACGTCGCGTTCCTCAATGCCGGCGTCTCGGTGTGGCAGCCGCTCGACGCATGGACGGAACAGATGTTCGACCACTCGTTCGCCGTCAATGTCAAAGGGCCGTACTTCCTGATCCAGGCATTGCTGCCCGTCTTCGCGAATCCGGCCTCGGTCGTGCTCAACACGTCGATCAACGCGCATGTCGGCGCGGCGCGCTCGTCGGTTTATGCGGCGACCAAGGCGGCGCTGCTGAATCTGTCGAAGACGCTGTCGAGCGAACTTCTCGATCGGGGCGTGCGCGTCAATGCGGTCAGCCCGGGCCCGGTCGAAACACCGCTCTACGACAAGCTCGGGATTCCCGACGCGTACCGCGAGCAGGTCAATCAGGAAATCGTCCGCACGATCCCGTCCGGGCGCTTTGGCAAGCCGGCGGAAGTCGCAAAGGCAGTCGTCTATCTGGCCTCGGACGAGTCGGTCTGGACGCTCGGCACGGAGATCATCGTTGACGGCGGTCGCACACTGAACGGATGATTCCGGCTCCGCCTTGCCATCAAACCAACACAGGTCGCATCCGCACGATGAACGCTCCGCCACTCACGCTGATCAGTCACCCCATCTGCCCGTTCGTGCAACGGGCCGCCATCGTGCTCGGCGAGAAAGGCACTGCGTTCACGCGCATCGACGTTGATCTGGCCGACAAGCCCGACTGGTTTTTGGCGCTATCGCCGACGGGCAAGGTCCCGGTGCTTTGCGTGCGGCCGCATGACGGCGCCGACGCGGTGCTCTTCGAAAGCATGGCGATCTGCGAGTATCTCGACGAAGCCGTCGACGGGCCGCGCCTCCATCCGGCCAACGCGCTGGCACGCGCCGAGCATCGCGCGTGGATCGAATTCGCGTCGGCGCTGCTGACGGATGCGTGGCGCCTCCTGAACGCCGGCAATCAGGAGACCGCACAATCGGCGGGCGCGGCCTTCGCACAAAAGCTCCAACGTTTCGACGCGCAATTGCGCGAAGGTCCGTACTTTGCCGGTCCAGCGTTCAGCATGGTGGACGCAGTTGTCGCGCCGGTTTATCGCTACTTCGACGTATTGGACGGGAGTGACGCCGAGCGCTGGTTCGACGGGCTGGAACGGGTACGAACGTGGCGCTCGGCGCTGGCCCAGCGTCCCAGCGTGCAGGCGGCCGTCGTTTCTGATTACGGCGAACGCTTTCGTGCACACCTCGATAGATGCCACGCGCTTCTTGCCTGCGGACGCGAAAGTTAGCGGTCTATGCACGCAGTGCTAGAGATCGAGCGTCATCTCGCCGGTGGCAGCCAATCCATCCGCCGCTAGGCTGGACGGCGACGGATGCTCCGACGAGCGAGAACATTACTATTGCTCTCACAGTTCCTCAACCGGTCGAATCAATAAAATGTGCGAGCAAGGAATGTTAAGCAAGAAGGAACGAATCGATTACAAAGCGGCAGCGGCGAGATCGGCGGGAATGTGCCCACGGCTAACCTTGCAGCGGCCGTTACGAAGGCCGGAATGGCAGACGACGCGACGTACATGACAGCGGTTGAAGGGCCGTTGATCGAGCGTCGCAGCCGCACGACTGTCCAACACAGTGGTCGCGCCGAGTGTCTCGTTTTGGCCGATAAGCCCCCTTCGAACCAACTTCCGACTCTGATCGACCCGCTTGCTCACTGCACGCTTTTTTGCCCAAACCTCCGCCGTGCGGTCGGGGTTGTAACGATCGACGTCTAGTGCCGAGAGACCCGCCCACCCGCTCCCTGCCGCTTGAAAACGCGCGCCGATCGACAACCGGAAAATAGCATCGAACGCATCAATCGTTATCCGCTCGCCATCATCCCCGGCGCACGGCTTCGCGAAGCCCCACCGCCGCCCTCGTCCGACCCAGACCAAGATCGCAACCCGCCCCACAATTAGCCGCCCCCCTCGGCGTAATGCACAATATCGGCATCTAAGAACGCGGAGAATGGCCCGTGGGCGTCAACTTCGACCTCAACGACTTGCAGGCATTCAGAGCCGTGGTGGAACTGGGCAGCTTCCGAAAGGCAGCCGAGGCGGTGAACATATCCCAGCCGGCTTTGAGCCGCCGGATCGACAAGCTGGAGGAAGCGCTCGGCGTGCGTCTCTTCGAACGCACCACGCGCAGCGTGACGCTCACGACTGTGGGCCGCGCCTTCGCGCCGAGCGCGGAGCAGCTGCTGGACGATCTCGATGTCGCCCTGCTCGGCATCCGCGATGTCTCATCGAGCCGATTGGGTCACGTAACCATTGCCTGTGTGCCATCCGTGGCCTACTACTTTCTGCCAAGCGCGGTTGCGAGCTTCCATCGCCGTTTTCCGCGCATCCGGGTGAAACTGCTCGATGCGAGCGCGAACGAAGTGCTCTCCGCCGTCATCAGCGGCGAGGCCGATTTCGGCGTCAGCTTCATGGGAAGCCAGGAGTCCGAGGTCGACTTCAAAGTGCTGCTGCAGGAGCAGTTCGTTGCGGCTTGCCGTCGCGACCACCCGCTCGCGCGCAAGAAACGCGTGACCTGGAACGAGCTCTACGAACACGAATACGTTTCCGTGGACAAGACGTCCGGCAATCGCCTGTTGCTCGATCAGGCTCTTTCGGCCGTATCGCCGCGCGCGCCCAGCGTGTGCGAAACACGTCACGTCACGACCATGCTCGGTCTCGTCGAAGCGGGCCTCGGCGTCGCCGCCGTACCGTCGATGGCCATGCCCGGACGCAATCATCACATCCTCACGAGTGTGCCGCTGGTCGACCCCGTCGTGAAGCGGCGAGTGGGAATCGTGAGACGCCGCGGGCGTACGCTGACGCCGGCCGCGCAGGAGTTTCATCAAACGATTCTGGATATGAGAGGCGATGTCAGGAGCAGCAGCACATTAACCGACGACGTCGCTCCAAAAGCGCGCCCGAGCAGGAAGCCCGCGTCGTGAGGGTGGCGAGAACGCTCCGTTTGCTCTATGTGCAGGTCGTGCTCGGCATGTTGCTCGGCATGGCGCTCGGGCACTTCTGGCCGCAAGCCGGCTCGCTTCTCAAGCCTGTCAGCGACGGTTTCGTCGGCCTCGTCAGGATGATGATCACGCCGATCGTCTTCTGCACGATCGTATCCGGGATCACGTCTGTCGCGAGCGGAAAGGCCATCGGGCGCGCAATCTTCCGGGCGTTGGGACTCTTCTATTTTCTGACTGCCGTGGCGCTCGCGCTGGGACTCGTCACGGCCTTTCTGATGCGGCCCGGCGCGGGCATGCATATCGACGCCCGAAGTCTCGATACGACGATCATCGCGCAGTATGTGAAGCAGGCGCATCCGGATGGTCTCGTCGCCTTTGCACTGAACGTCATCCCCGAAACGATGCTCGGCGCCTTCGAGAAGGGCGAGGTGCTGCCGGTGCTGCTGCTCTCGCTGCTATTCGGCTTTGCACTGAATCTGCATCCCGGCGCAGGCAGGCCCGTGCTCGCGCTCATCGATGGCATCGCCCAGGCGCTGTTTCGCATCCTCGCGATGATCATGCGGCTCGCGCCGCTCGGCGCATTCGGCGCAATGGCTTTCACGGTGGGCCGCTTCGGGATTCACTCGGTCGGCTCCCTCGGCATGTTGATGGTGTCGTTCTACGTGGCATGCGTGCTGTTCGTCGCGCTCGTCCTCGCTGCGCTTGCGCGCTTGCACGGCTTCGCGCTTTGGCGGCTCTTGCGTTATCTGCGCGAGGAATTGCTCATCGTACTGGCGACTTCGTCGACGGAACCGGTGTTGCCGCGCCTCATCACCAAGCTGGAGATGCTCGGCTGCGACAAGGGCGTTGTCGGACTTGTGCTGCCCGCGGGCTATTCGTTCAATCTCGACGGCACCGCGATCTATCTGACGCTTGCTTCCATGTTCATCGCGCAGGCGTGCGACGTGTCGCTCTCCGCGCCGCGGATCGCGATGATGCTCGCGGTCATGCTGCTCACGTCCAAAGGCGCGGCGGGCGTGTCCGGGAGCGGCCTCGTGGCGCTCGTCGCGACGCTGACGGTGATTCCGGATCTTCCCGTCGCCGGCGTGGCGCTATTGGTGGGCATCGACCGCTTCATGTCCGAAGCGCGCGCGCTCACGAGCGTCATCAGCAACGCGTGCGCGGTGATCTTCGTTTCGATGTGGGAAGGCGCCTGCGATCGCGCGCGCCTCGCCCGGATGCTGCGTGCGCCGGCGCCGGGCGACACCGACGGCGCAGAGGACCACGCGAGCAGCACCTCGAGAAGTTGACGGCGAAGGCTGTATCAATGCGCGGCGACGCTATCGAGTCCCGTCGATTTCACATCTGCCTGAACGCCGGGCGATGCCAGATAGTCGAGGAGCGCCTTCGCTTCCTTCGGATGCTGTGCGCTCACGGGAATGCCAGCGGCAAAACGCGTGACGGACTGCAAAGACTCGGGAATCTTTCCGACGAAGGTCGCGCCCTTGACCGGCAGCAACTCGCTCACCTGCTGAAAGCCGATCTCGTAATCGCCGTTCGCGACGACCGAGGCCACCGGTATGCGCGGGATCATCTTCGCCTTGGGCTTGACCTGATCCTCGATGCCGAGCTTCGTGAACAGCTCCCGCTCGATATAGACACCGCTCGCGCTGTCCGAGTAGGCGATCGACTTGGCATGCAGCAGCGTCTGCCGGAGGCCTTCCGCCGAGCTGATGTCGGGCTTGGCCGCACCGTCGCGCACGACCATGCCGATGCGCGAGTCCGCCAGTTCCACGCGCGATCCGGGCACGACCTTGCCCTGCTTGATCAGCTCGTCGAGCGCGTAACCGACCATGATGACGGCGTCGGCCGGCTCGCCCCGTTCGAGACGGTTGGGAATGGCTTCGGGCGATTTGCCCATCGACGGACCCAGCGCCGTGTCGAGCGTGTTGCCCGTCTCGGACGCGAACCTCGGACCGAGCACCTTGTACGCCGCGGTAAAGCCACCCGAGCTCATGACGTGCAGGTCGGCGGCCTGCACGCTGAACGCAACGGCCGAGGTGGCGATGAGCGCAGCCGCGCATAGTTTCGGAAGCAGATTTTTCATGATCGGAGTCGTGTAGGGTTCGATAGACGCTTGGCGCAACGAGCGACGCGTCAGTGCGCCGGAGTCAGCGTCGCCGCACGCCGGCGATAGAGCGCGAACGTCGCCAGAAGCGCGCAGCCGGCGGCGAAGCTCATCCAGTATCCGGGCGCGGCCTTGTCGCCGGTCATGTGAATGAGCGCCGTCGAGATGGCCGGCGTGAAGCCGCCGAACACCGCCGTCGCAAGGCTGTAAGCAAGCGAGAAACCCGCCACGCGCACCTGAACCGGCATCACCTCGGTCAGCGCGACGACCATCGCGCCGTTATACATGCCGTACATGAACGAGAGCCAAAGCAGCACGAGCAGCATGTTGATAAAGCTCGGCGCGTGGGCGAGTATCGACAGCGCGGGGTATGCGGTTGCGATAGCGAGCACCGTCATGCCGACGAGCAGCGGCCTGCGGCCGATCTTGTCCGAGAGCGCCCCGCCGATCGGCAGCCACACGAAGTTCGACACGGCCACGCACAAAGTCACGAGCAGACTATCCGCCGTGCTCAGATGCAGGACCGTCTTGCCGAAAGTCGGCGCATAGACCGTGATGAGATAGAAGCTCGAGGTGGTCATCGCCACCAGCATCATGCCGGCGATCACGACGGCCCAGTTCTGGGCCAGCGTGCGGAACACTTCCTTCATGCTCGGGCGATGCTGACGTGCCTTGAATTCCTGCGTTTCTTCCAGATTGCGACGCAGCATGAAGATGAACGGCACGATCATGCAGCCGACGAAGAACGGCACACGCCATCCCCAACTCGCGATGGCCGTGGTGTCGAGGAATTGGTTGAGCGCGAAGCCGAGCGCCGCGGCCACGACGATCGCGACCTGCTGGCTCGCGGACTGCCAGCTCGTGAAGAAGCCCTTGCGGCCGGGCGTGGCCATCTCGGCGAGATAGACCGATACGCCACCCAGTTCGGCGCCCGCGGAGAACCCCTGCAGCAGACGTCCGACGAGCACGAGCGCGGGGGCCAGAAGACCGATCGTCGCGTATCCCGGCACGAATGCGATCAGGATGGTGCCGCTCGCCATGATGGAAAGCGTGACGATCAGGCCCTTGCGGCGGCCGACATCGTCGATGTACGCGCCGAGCACGATCGCGCCCAGCGGACGCATCAGGAATCCGGCGCCGAAGACCGCGAACGTCATCATCAGCGAAGCGAATTCACTCGATGCCGGAAAGAACACGCCGGCGATTTGCGTCGCGTAGAAGCCGAACAGAAAGAAGTCGAACTGCTCCAGGAAATTGCCGGCCGTTACGCGGAAAACCGCCGCAGCCTTGGAATGTCCCGGCGAAAGGGTGGAAGGTGAGGGATGCATCGATGTGTCTCCTGAAGTCCCGAAATTTGCGGAGTGTCCGCTCTTGTCTTTCGGGAATGATGGCGCGTCGCCATCAAAACGATAAGTGCAATGTTCTCAACGATTGATGTCCTATGGTTATCAATCGCCGGAAACGGTCGGCTCGGCCGACCTCCCGGATGTCGGCGCTCAGGCCACGAAACGGCACTGTGAAGCGGGCGTGCGCGTGTCCATGTTTCGACCGCGGTTCAGGTGATCGTCGATTTCCGCGGCGCAACCGAGCATGCGCGGATACAGAAAGATCGTGAACGCAGCGGTTTCGAGATCCGCCTCGCTGAATGCGCCGCGTTTGAGCGGTTGCCACAGCATTTTCAGCAGCAGCGCGGCGATCACGGCATCGACATTGACGCAGTAGACGTTGCGCGAGACGCCCGCGTCGAACAAGGCCTGCACCAGCGCGCGGTAATACGCATGAAACGCGTTGTACTCGCCTCGCGCCTCGTACAGATCGGCGATGAACACCTCGCGCGGATCGTGATTCACCGGCTTGTCCTTGAAAACCGGGTGATTGACGCCCGGCAGCTTGGCGATGTCGAGGCTGCCGGCCTGCTTCTGGCTCGCCTTGTAGCGCGCGTAATGCTCGACGGAACGGCGCGCGAGCGCGTCGAGATCGACGCCGTGATGCGGGTCCGCGGGATCGTCGAGGGCGCTGTCGCGAAACGCATCGTTGAGAAAGGCGATGCCTTCGTAGCCATTGCCGCCGTGCGTATAGCCGGTGTGCGTCAGAAAACCCGTCAACGCCTTGTTCAGTTGCACGCGTTCGGGTGATTCGGGGCCATCGGCGGATACCGCACCCTTCGCGCCTTGCGCCGAGATCGCACCCGGTCCGTTCGTGAGCAGCAATCCGGTCAGCGTCCTGAAAGCGAACAGGTCGTCGGCGGACGGTTCGAGGCCGAGCAGCGCCGCGAACGCAATCTCCGTCAGCGAGCGCTCGCCGAGCAACGCCTCGGTGGAAACATCGCAGAAGCTGTCGGGACGATGGCGCGACGCGTCCGCCGAAGCGCCGATCAGCGTGCCGAACAGCTTCGTCCACCACGGCAGACTCTCCGCCGTCAGACGCGAGATGCGCTTGCGCATGAGCGGGCCCCAGGCGAGTGTCGTCGTGATCGCCGCGAGCACGGCGTCCGCGCGCGGATGGCCCGGGCCGCTGGCAATCCATCGCACGAATACGGAATTCACGCCACGGGCGGCGAGACCGGCGAGCATGGCTTCGGCCTTCGGATCCGGTTCCTCGCAGAACAGTGCCGCGCTGCCCTCGGTGTCGATCGCGTCGATGTCGAAATCGCGATCGAATGCGTCGACGAGTCTTACTGCGGCGAACCGGTCGATCATCAGCTTGGCCGCCTCGCGCGCCGCGCGCTGGCGATTCGGCCCGACGATGGCGGCAGCAGCCGCGAGCACGGCATTGGGCGCATTGCCGGCCTCGCGCGCCGCCTGCGCCGCCGCCAGTTCGGGCGTGCCGTACAGGTTGACCGCCGCGCCGACCGCGACGTCGATCAGTTTCTCATCGTTCGCGCCGCCGAACTCGTGCAGCAGCGCGAGGCACACGTTCGCTTCGAAGGAATGCGTCGACGCGTCGAGCATCGATACGCCGTGCAGGCTGCTCACCTGAGTCTTCGCATCCATCTGCGAGGCGCCCGATGCGTCCTTCAACGGCTGCCGCGGCGGAATCGCGCCGATCTGGTCGTTCACCCGCGCGACTTGTTCGTCATAGGGCGCGACGGCTTTCACGACCGCAAGCGCGAGATCGTCGGGCAAATCGAGCCCCTGATCGGAGCCGAACCACGGCTTGAGCGCGAGGCTGCCTTCGGGCTCGAAGTCGGGCATCGTCGCGTTCGCCCGCATCACCGCCGTGAGCGCGGCGGGAATATGCGCGATGTTCGTCACCACCGCACCCTTCGCCGAGCAGCATGGATCGCCGGGCGTGAAAAGCCTTTCGACGCCGAATTTCTCCTTGAACCAGCGTTCCTTCGCGAGCGCATCGTCGGCGCCGCCCGCCATCGCGCCAGCATGTCCCACCGCGCGCGTCAGACGGCTTTTCCAGCGGCCCACCACGCACGCGACCACGGGCTTCGTGAAGTCCGCGTCGGCTTCGTAATAGCCGCCGGGCTCGCAGTACAGCACGGCAGCCTTGCTGCGCGCATCGTTTGCGAGCGCGAAGGCGAATTCCGGCGCGGCATAGTGGATGTAGACATCCTTCCCGCTGGAAATGACCGTCGAGGTGCCCCAGCCGCTCATGCGCAGGTATTGCGCAATCGTTGTGCTGAAGCCGCCGGAATTCGAGAAGATCGCGATCGATCCCTGGCGCAAGGTCGCGCCCGGATCGTCGCCGCCGAGCGCGCCGCCGATGCGTACGCGTTGCCACGAGTCCGCGACGCCCAGCCCGTTCGCGCCGAAGATGTCGATGCCCGCCTGCTGACCCATCGCGCGAATCTCACGCGCATCGTGCACGGCGATCTTCTCCGTGATGATGAAGATCTTGCGCAGATCCGGATTCACGCGGATCAGTTCGGCCACGCCGTCGCGCGCGGCCGAAGGCGGCAGATAGACGACGCCGCAGTTGAACCGATGTCCGGCTTCCAGCCCTTCTCGCACGTTGTTGAAGACCGGAATGTCGCCCGCGGGCGTCGCAAGCATCTGTCCGCCTTTGCCGGGCGCCGTGCCGAAGACGACATTCGCGCCCGAGAAAGCGTGGCTCACCGGCGTCACGTCCGATGATTCGCCGCCCAGGATGTTGAGCACGCAGACGCGGTCTTCGCGCGTCGCGATATCCGCCAGCGACTGTATGCCGACGAAGTATTTGAAACGACTATTGCCTTGCTTGTGCATGTCCGATCTCCTCAAGCCGATGCCGTGTGCGATTGCGCGTCGCGCGCGCCGATGCGCGCCGCAACTTGCGCGCGTCCGCCCGATTGCATCCATGTATCGGCACGGCGCGCGTACTGGATCACCTCGCTGATGTCGGAGTCGAAACCGAAAAGGCGATACGGCAGGCCGAGCGAATCGCAGGTGTCGCGCAGCGCGGACATGCCGCGCACGAGGTTCGGGCCGCCGCGTCCGAGCACGACATAGAGCGGCGTCGGTCCGTGCTCGCTGAAGTGCTCGCGCAGCGCATCGGCCATCGCGCGCAGGGTTTCGAAGATGTCGGTGTTGTTGGACTTGCCCCCGATGATGAACAGCACATTCGACTGCTTCAGCCAGTGCCGAAAGCAGATGCGCGCCACTTCCTTCATCTTTTCGTAGGGCGGATTGCCGCCGAAGTCCGACGAGATGATGGCCGCATCGCCGAGCATTTCCGTGACGAGCGAGTTCGCGCCGCCGCCGAAGGTGGGCGCGAGGATCGTGCCCTTGTCGTTGATCACGTAGACATCGCTTTGACCCTGGTGGGTGCGCAACTGGTTGATCTCCTGTTCGAAATCCGAGTAGTCGGCGGCGAACAGATGCGGGGGCAGGCCGAGCCGCGAGAAGCGCGGATCGTCGCGATCGAATCCGCACTTGAAGTCGCACGCGACGGGCGTGAGACGTCCCTTCTTGTCCTCGCGCATGCGGATCGGGTTGAGTTCGAGCGTCGTCATCCCGAAGTCGTGGAACAACTCCCAGAGCTTCGGCAACTGCTGCACGAGCGGCGAGATGATTTCGCGCGGCGCGCCGATCTCGCTCAGCGCATTCGCCACGACGAACGCCTTCAATCCGGTCAGCGCATCGAACGGCACCATCGCGACGTGCTTCGGATCGACTTCCTCGATGTCCATGCCGCCCATGTGCGAAAGCGTCATCGTCGGCGCGCGGAAACGCGTGGAATCGGTGATCGAAAAGTAGACCTCGTGCTTGGCCGGCACGCCCGCTTCGAACGTCACGCCGTTCGCCTTGGCTTTCACATGGCCTACGGCGTGTTCGGCGAAGTACAGTCGTTCCTTTTCGGCGAGCGCCGTCTTGAGATCCGTGGCGCGGCCGAGCAAGCCCGCTTTGCCCTTCTTGCCCATACCGCCCTTGAACACCGGCTTGATGAATATCTGCCCGTGACGGTCGATGAGCGACTTGATCTCTTCTTCGCTGGCGCCCGGGCCCAGCACTTCGCTGGACGGAAAGCCGACGAATTGCAGCAGGCGCGAGCCGTGCAACATTCCGGTGATCTGCATGTGACGTGTCTCCTGATTTGAGCAATGACGAATGAAGCGGATACTGGAAATGCATCGACTCGCTGCGGCAGGCGCGAGATGCACCGCTGCCGTAGACGCGCTCGAAAGCGGCGGCAGGATTCAAGTAGCGAGGTGGGTTACGCGAGATAGGCGTCGATGACTCTTGACGGCAGCCCTGAACGGGCGTGCACCGGGATGCAGCGAAACGCTGTGCTGCGCTTCGTGCCTGTCTCCGACGCGTTCTCTTTTATGAACGTCTTGAGACCAGATACTTGCGCAAGAAGGCTGAAACAAGAAGTGCAATTTTTCGAAGCATTGATGTTCAAACGTTATCAATGCCGAAAAAGGCGGCGACTGGACGACGCGTTGCACGCCGGTAGCGCCGCCTGATTTTGGCGCTCGGAGAAGAAAGCCCCTCGTGACTGACGGCCGCGATGAAACGAACCGTCAGAACGTCCCGGGAAACGAGCCCCCATCCATCAGGATGTTTTGACCGGTCAGGTAGCCCGCGTGTCCGCTGCACAGGAAAGCGCACATCGCGCCGAACTCCTGCGCCGTGCCGAATCTCCCTACCGGTATTGCCTGCCGCTTCGCTTCGAGCACAGCGTCATACGCCTTGCCCTGCGCGGGAGCGGCCGCTTGGGTGGACTGCTTCAGGCGGTCGGTATCGAACAAGCCCGGCAGCAGATTGTTGATGGTCACGTTATGCTCCGCGATCCGTTTCTGCCGGGCCAGACCCGCGACGAAGCCGGTCAGGCCGGAACGCGCGCCGTTGGACAGCCCGAGCACATCGATGGGCGCCTTCACCGCACCCGACGTGATGTTGACGATCCGGCCGAAGCCTCGCTCGGCCATCGCATCGACGGTGGCGCGCATCAGTTCGATGGCCGTCAGCATGTTCGCATCCAGCGCCGCGATCCAGTCGTCTCGGGTCCAGTCGCGAAAATCGCCCGGCGGCGGGCCGCCCGCATTGTTGATCAGGATGTCGATGCGAGGCGCCGCGCTCAGTGCCCGCTCCCGACCGGCGCTCGTCGTGATATCGCCTGCCACCGCGATCACCTGAACGCGGGGATTCAGTTGCCGAAGCCCGGCTGCCGTCGATTTGAGCGCGTCCTCGCCGCGCGCCGTCACCACGACGTTGACGCCTTCAGCGACCAGCGCTTCGGCGCAGCCCTTACCCAGCCCCTTGCTCGCGGCGCAAACGAGCGCCCATTTACCCTCGATTTGCAGATCCATTGCGCGTCCAACCTCCAATCAAATGACAGATTCTTCTCGTTGAGTCATGGCCCCGGCCGTGTGCGCGCGGAAAGCCTGTGCAACACGCGGCTCGTGAAAGTTGTGCGGCCCGATCTCGCCGATCGACCGGACGCCGGTCAGCGCCATCGTCACGTCGAGTTCGTTCCGCACAATCTCGAGCATGCGCGCGACGCCGGGTTCGCCCATCGCGCCGAGGGCATACATGAAGGCTCGGCCGACCATCGTGCCCTTCGCGCCCAGCGCGAGCGCCTTCATCACATCCTGGCCGGTGCGGATGCCGCCATCGACCCACACTTCAGTGGCGTCGCCCACGGCATCCACCACGGCGGGCAAGGCCTCGACCGTCGACGGCGCGCCGTCGAGCTGCCGTCCGCCATGATTGCTGACGACGATGGCATCGGCGCCCAGCGAAGCCGCCATGCGCGCATCCTCGGCGCACATGATGCCCTTGAGCACCAGCTTGCCGGGCCAGAGACTGCGGATATGCGCGATGTCGTTCCAGTCGAGGCTCGGATCGAATTGCGATGCGACCCACTTGCTGATCGCGATCACATCGTCACCGCCCTTGATGAAGCCGGCGAGATTGCCGAAGTTGCGTCTGCCCGAAGCGGCGCGCATCACCCAGCCCGGCTTGCGCAGAAAATCAAGCAGGTTCGCCGCCGTCAGGCGAGGCGGCACGGTCATGCCGTTCTTGAGATCCTTGTGACGCTGCCCGTTGATCTGCAAATCGAGCGTGACCACCAGCGCCGAACAACCGGCGGCCTTCGCGCGCTCGATCAACGACTGGTTGAAGCCACGGTCGCGCATGACGTAGAGCTGAAACCAGAACGGCGCCTTCGTATGAGCCGCAACGTCCTCGATCGAACAGATGCTCACGGTCGAGAGCGTGAACGGCACGCCGAAGCGCTCGGCCGCGCGCGCACCCAGGATCTCGCCGTTGGCCCATTGCATGCCCGTCAGTCCGGTCGGTGCGATGGCCACGGGCATTGCGACCCGCTGTCCGAGCATCGTGCTTGCGGTGCTGCGCCCTTCCACGTTCACGCCCACGCGTTGCTTGAGCGTCAGCCGGGCGAACGCGCGACCGTTCTCGCGATAAGTCGATTCGGTGTACGAGCCACTATCGACGTAATCGTAGAACGCCTTGGGCACCCGCTTTTTCGCCATGAGGCGAAGGTCTTCGACACACGTTACTGTTTGCATTGAAGCTCGAACTCCGACAGAAGATCTTTTCAAACGACACGCAACGCCGGCATGGCGAGCGAATCAGGAAAGCGCGCCGACGGCCGTTTCCCCGACGTCTTCCGATACCGCGACTGGCCGGTGCACGAGCAGCAGATACGCCACCGCCGAGAGCAGCGCGATGACCGCGCTCACGATCAGCGAGGCGACGAACGAATGCGTCCGGTCCACGACGATGCCGGTGACGATCGGCGCGGCCGAGCCGGCCAGGAAGCCGCCGAAGTTCTGGATGCCGCCGAGCGAGGCCACCGCCTGACGCGGCGCGGCGATCGAGATCAGCGACCACGCGCCGCCCGATGCCAGATTGATGAAGAACATGGCGCCCGAGATGTAGATCACGGCGAGCGTGGTGGACGGCGTCAGCGCCGCCGGAACGGTGAACGCCGCCGCGCCCACGAGACCGATGCAGATCGGCCACTTGCGGCTCGTGATCGCCTGCAGGCCTCTGCGGTACAGGCGGTCTGCCGTGAAGCCGCTGCTCAGCATGCCGAGCGTGCCGAAGACATAGGGAATCGAGACGACCCAGCCCGCCTTCGCGATGCTCAGGCCGCGTTCGTGTTCGAGATACGCCGGCAGCCATGTGAGGTAGAGCCACACGGTATAGATGACGCCCATGAAGCCGAAGAAGATGCCCCACGTCGTCTTCTGCCGGAACAGGCTGCGCCATTGCGCGCCGCTGAGCGGCTTGCTGTTTTCGTCTTCCTGCGAGTCCTGGTTCAGATAGGCCGTCTCCTCCGCCGCGAGCTTCACTTCGTCGCGATTGCGATAGGCGACATACCAGCCGATCGCCACGATGACGCCGAACACGCCCGTCGCGAAGAACATGTTGCGCCAGCCGAGCGCGAGCATCATGGCGGTGAGGATCGGCGGCGCGATCGCCGGGCCCACGGTCGTCGACGCGACGAAGATGCCGGACGGCGTGCCGCGGTCGCGCACCGCGAACCACTCGCCGATGACCTTCGCGCCGGCCGGAAACTGCGGCGCCTCGCCGATGCCGAGACACACGCGCGCCAGGAAGAACTGCTGGATATTGCCGACGAGCCCGCAGCAGGCCTGCGCGACCGACCACAGGATCATGCCCCAGCCCAGCATCACCCGCGCGCCGAAACGGTCGAGCATCGCGCCGACCGGTAGTTGCGCGAACGCATAGGCGAGCGAGAAGGCCGACAGCAGCAGGCCCATCTGCGACGCGCTCAGGCCCATCTCGCCGCGAATCACGCTATTCGCAATGGAGAGCGCGCTGCGATCCAGATAGTTGATGCTGCCGGCGAGGGTCAGAAAGAAGATCGAAATGCGCTGGATCCGTACGATCCGTTTGCTCTTGTTCATGCGGTGTCTCCGTCCGTGTCATGCGCGGACGCCTCGTTGGCCGGGCGTCCGTCTCTTCGTCAATACGACGCTTCCAGCAAGCCGAGATAATCCGCTTCCGATGCTTCGCGCGGATTGGTCTTGTGACTGTGATCCTTGAGCGCGCCCGACACGATGCGCGGAAACATCTCGCGCGTGACGCCCAGCGCCCGAAGGCCGGTCGGCAAGCCGAGGCGTGCCGTCATGTCGCGCAGCGCCGACGAAATCTCCGTGTCCTGACGCAACTGCATGGCGCTCGCCATGCGCTCCATCTTTTCTTCGTCGCGCATGGACGGAGCGCTTCGGTTGAACTCCACGACCGCCGGCAGAAAGATGGCGTTGAGCGTGCCGTGATGCAGTCGCGGGTCGATTCCGCCGAGCGAATGGCTCAGGCTATGGACGCAGCCCAGTCCCTTCTGGAAAGCGAGTGCGCCTTCCATCGAAGCCATCATCATGTTTTCCCGCGCGGTTTGGTCGGTCGGCTCTTTCGTGGCCCGTTCGATATGCGCCCAGGCGCGGCGCAAGCCGTCCAGCGCGATGCCGTCGGCCGGCGGATTGCGCATCGGCGACATGAAGGTTTCCAGACAGTGCGCGATCGCATCCATGCCGGTGGCGGCGGTGAGTTGCGGCGGCAGGCCGACCGTCAGGCCGGGATCGCAGATCGCGACCTTCGGCACGACATGCGGCGAGATCACGCCCACCTTGCGGCCGTCGTCCAGGATCAGGATGGCGCCGCGTCCGACTTCGCTGCCGGTGCCCGCCGTGGTCGGCACCGCGATCACCGGCGCGGTTTTCGCGGTGATCCGGCTCGCGCCGCCCTCGATGACGGCGAAGCTCTGGAGCGGGCCTTCGTGCGTCGCGCAGACGGCCACGCCCTTTGCAAGATCGATCGACGAGCCGCCGCCCACTGCGATGATGCCGTCGCATTCCGCTTGCCTGTACAGCGCGACCGCTTCGCGCACCGCGGCTTCGTTGGGATTCGGCGGGGTGGCGTCGTAGATCATTTCGCCGTCGGCGCGCTCCAGCACCTTCAGCACCGTGTCGAGAATGCCCGCGGCACGAATGCCCCGGTCCGTGACGATCAGCGGCCGTCGGATCGAAAGGCGTTCGCATTCGCTCTTCAGCAGGTTCACCGCGCCGAAGTCGAACTGGATCTGCGTAACGTAGTTGATGAGAGACATGATGATGACCTTCCGTTATAGTTTCCGATACTCGACGCGCTGTCGGTTTGCGCTGCCCATCTTCCGGAAATGATCGAGGCGCGCTGTTTTCATGCGTGCTTTCGGCGAAGTATAGAGAGCGGCGCATCGGAGCAAAATTGAGAAGCTCTCATGCTGATATAACTCCCGCTCAAGTCTCATGACACCCAACGTGAATTCGATCGCCTCGCGCCTCCACGTCAGGCAACTCAGGTTGCTTGTTGCGCTGGGCGATCATGGTTCGCTTCTGAAAGCGGCCAATCAAGTCGGCTTGACGCAACCGGGCGCGAGCAAGGCGCTTCAGGAAATCGAAACCACCTTTGGTACAGCGCTGTTCACGCGCACGCGGCGCGGGCTCGAAGCGAATGACGCGGGCCATTGCGCGATCCGGTATGCGCGGCTGATCTACACCGATCTGTCGCACATGCGGGAAGAGATCGCGGGCATCCTGCGGGGACATGGCGGACGTGTCGCGGTCGGCGTCATCATGGGCGCCGTGCCTTTGCTGACCCGGGCCGTGTCCGCGCTGATCGCGCGGCAGCCTGAGATGTCTGTCGAGATCATCGAGGACGCCAGCGAGACGCTGTTGAGTCTCATCGATGCGGGACGGCTGGACCTGGCTATCTGCCGGACCTCGGTCAGCCAGCATCCGGAGATGTACGAGAGCATCAAGCTGCAGGATGAAACGCTCGCGGTCGTGGCGAACGTGCAGCATCCGTTACGCAAGGCGAAGAAAGTGACGCTCAAGGATCTGGCCGCGTACCGTTGGGTGGTCTATCGCGCGAACATGCCCATGCGCGTGCTGCTGGAGCGCGAATTTCAGCAAGCCGCGATTCGCTTTCCGTCGAGCCTGCTGGAGACGACGTCGGCCTTCGCGACGCTGAGCCTGCTTCAGGACAATCCTTCGTTCGTGGCGCTGGTGTCCATCGACGTGGCTCAGTTCTTCGTCAGGCACGAAGCCACGCGCATTTTGCCGCTGTCGTTCACCTCGCGCAGCGAGCCGTATGAGCTCGTGACCACGCGAGGCGCGCCGCTGTCGCCCGGGGCGCGGCTGTTGCGAAACGAACTGGCGGCGGAGAAGGAGGTGTTGGGGGGTTAGAAGCGCTGCCGCGAAAGGATGCGGTGGAGTGCGGTTGCCGCGGCAGTTCGAGTTTCAGCGCTTTCTCCCTCTTCGAACCCACCTCGGCGCGTGATTGCCCGCGGGTATACGCCCATATGACCCACCCACGCTTCCCTTTACTGTATCGATACACTAAATCGATACAGTCGCGCCACGCCTATCGTGTCGCGCTGCCTATTTCCGCCCGCGCCCAGAGCGGCATCCAGGAGACAACACCATGCAATTCGGTTCAGGCATTTCCCGCCGACGGTTCCTTCAGACGACCTCGGCGGCAACGCTCGCGGCGGCGGGCGCGGGCTTCCCCGCGATCGTGCGCGCGCAGCCCGCGGCCACGTTGCGGCTGTCGTCATCGATGCCGCCGAACGAAAACGCCGCCCACTACGTCTGGTATCAGAACCTCGCCGCGAACCTGAAGGCGAGCGTCGGCGATCAGATTCGCATCGACTATTTCCCGAACAACCAGCTCGGCAAGGAAAGCGACGTCGTCCAGCAGGTGAAAGTCGGCGCGGTCGACATGATGGTGACGGGCTCGTCGATCTGGGCAACCGCGCTGCCCGAGCTCGGCATGCTCGATCTCGGGTATGTGTTCGACAACTTCGATCACGTCGGCCGCGCGATGGACGGCACCGTCGGCAAATCGTTCGATACGCTGCTGCAACAGCGCGCGGGCTGCTCGGTGCTCACGTGGGGCTATTCCTTCGGCGCGCGCAACGTGTTCACCAAGAAGCCCACGCAGTCGCTCGCCGATATCAAAGGCGTGAAGCTGCGCGTGCTGCCCACACCCGCCTTCATGGAAACCTTCAAGCTGATGGGCGCGGTGCCCACGCCGATTCCCATCGGCGAGCTGTATATGGCCGCGCAGACCGGTGTCGTCGATGGCTTCGAACACGATTGCGCAACGGTCCTCGCAAGCAAGTACGACGAAGTCGTGAAGTCGTGCTGGCAGACGCAGCACGTGTTCAGCCCGCTCGTCGTCGTGACGGGCCGCCGCGCGCTCGCGAAGATTCCGGAAAACCTGCGTCCCGCGTTTCAGAAAGCGGCGCAGGACGCGACCGCGAAGCAGCGCGCCGCCGCCATTCAGACCGCCGCCGCCGCCGAGCAGGAACTGAAGAAGAAAGGCATGACCTTCTACCCGATGTCGAAGGCCGATCGCGACACCGCACGCGCTGAAATGCAGTCGCAGCTGTATGCGAGTTTCGCGAAGCAGTATCCGGCGACCGCGCCGCTGTTCGCCGCCATCGCCGCCGCGCGCGCTTGAGCGCACCAACGACGTCAAAGAGGCCGACACCATGACCACCTTCTCCGCGACGCCCGGACCCGAGGCGCAACTCGCCGCGCCCGGCTTCGGCCATGAGACCGTGCTCGCGCGCGGCCTCGCGCGCCTCATGCACTGGATCGAATACTTCTGCGCGGCCGTGCTCGCGGTCGATGTGATCGTGGTGTTCCTTTCGGTGATCTACCGCTATTTCTTGCACGATCCGTTCGACTGGGCCGAGGAAGTCGCCGGCGCGCTGATGATCGTGCTCGTGTTCTTCGGCGCGGCCACCGTGCTCGGACGCAGCCAGCACGTCGGCGTCGACCTGTTTCGCGGCATGTTGCCGAGGCGCTGGCAACCCGCGCTCGTGCACGTCGGACATTGGGTGATCGCGGGCGTCGCGGGCAATCTGTGCGTGTCGTCGTGTCTGCTGCTCGTCGATTCCTACGGCCAGATGACGCCGAGCGGCCTGCCCGCGTGGATCAACGTCTATCCGCTCGTGATCGGCAGCGTCTTCATGACGGTCTTCGCGCTCGCCAACGCGCTGAACGGTGCGCGCAAGACCGTGCTCGGCACCCTCGCCGGCTGCGTGCTGCTCGCGGCAGCCGTGTTCGCGTGGAACGCATTCGTGCCCGCCCACGCGCTCAAGCCCGGCTTTCTGCTGATGGCCGGTTTCATCGGCGGACTCGTGCTCGGCGTGCCGATCGGCTTCGTGCTCGCGTTCTCGGCCCTGCTCTACTTCCTCGCCGAACCGACCCTGCCGATGCTCGTCTACTCGCAGCAAGTGATGGCCGGCACCGACCACTTCGTGCTGCTCGCGATTCCGTTCTTCGTGCTGGCGGGCTTGCTGATGGAAACCAACGGCATGTCGTCGCGCCTGATCGAATTGCTGCTGCGCATCTTCGGGCGCGTGCGCGGCGGACTCGGCCTCATCACGATCATGGCGACGGCGTTCTTCTCGGGCGTATCCGGCTCCAAGCTCGCGGATATCGCGGCGGTCGGCGGCGTCGTCATGCCTGCCGTGCGCCAGAGCAAGGAAGATCCGAACGAAGCGGCGGCGCTTCTCGCGTGCAGCGCCGTGATGGCGGAGACCATTCCCCCATGCGTGAACATGATCATCATGGGCTTTGTCGCCAACATTTCGATCGCGGGTCTGTTTCTCGCGGGCGTCGTTCCGGCGGCGGTGTTGGCGGTGGCGCTCGCGATCATCGCGGTGATCTGCGGCCGGCGCATCAATCTCGCCGATGCGCTCACGAACCCGCGCAAGTGGCTGCCGCTCGCCGGCGGCGCGCTGGTCGCGCTCGTCATGATCACGATGATCGGCAAAGGCGTGACCTCGGGCATCGCGACATCGACGGAAGTGTCGGCTTTCGCCGTCGTGTATGCGTTGATCGTCGGCTGGATCGCGTTTCGCGAGCTCACGCCGAAGTCGGTGGCGCGCGTGTTCGTGCGCTCCGCGTCGATGGCGAGCAGCATTCTGTTCATCGTGGCGGCGGCTTCGAGCGTGTCTTTCGCGCTGACCATCGAGCAGATTCCCGCGCTCGTGTCCGATTCGATGATCGCTTTCGCGCATCAATACGGCCCGACGATGTTCCTGCTGCTGTCCGTGCTCATCATGATCGTGTTCGGCGCGGTGCTGGAAGGCGCGCCCGCGCTCATCATCTTCGGGCCGCTGCTCACGCCGATCGCGACGCAGCTCGGCATCAACCCGCTGCACTTCGGCACGGTGATCGTCGTCGCAATGGGCCTCGGTCTCTTCTCGCCGCCGGTCGGGCTCGGGCTCTTCGCGACCTGCGCCATCACCGGCACGGAAATGAAAGCCGTCGCGCGTCCTATGCTCAAATATCTGCTGGTGCTGTTCATCGCACTGGTTGCGCTGATTCTGGTGCCGTCGTTTTCGTTGTGGTTGCCGACCCGGCTCGGCCTGTAGCCGGCAGATGTCAAACCTTATGAGCACCATTCAGGATGTCGCCCGCGAGGCCGGTGTGTCCGTAAGCACGGTATCCAACGTGCTGAACGGCCGCACCGACCAGATGCGCCAGGAAACGCTCGCACGCGTGCAGGCCGCGATGAACGCGCTGCAATACCGTCCGAGCACGCTTGCGCGTCAGTTGAAGACAGGGCAGGCGCCGATCATCGGACTGCTGGTGCCATCGATCGCCAATCCGATGTACGGCTATATCGCGCGCGAAGTGGAAACGTATGCGCAGGAGCGCTACGGCTATCGCGTGATGATCGGCAACACCTATCGCGATCCGGCGAAGGAAGCGTCGTTCTTCGAGGACTTGCTCTCGCAAGGCGTGCGGCGCGTGATCGTGATCTCGTCGCTCGCGAACGAGCGGCATCTGGAAACCGCCGTCGAGCGCGGCATGGTCGTCGTGAGCTACGACCGGCGCGCGACCGAAGGCGAAGCGACGCGCGTCGAGCACGTCACGCCCGACAACTTCGAAGCGGCGCGCATCGCGACGCGGCATCTCATCGAACATGGCCATACGCGGCTCGCCTTCGCCACGCTGACCGGCGTGACGATGAGCCGGCGCGACAAGATCAACGGCTTTCTTTCCGCCGCAAACGATGCAGGTCTCGCGCAGACGGCGCGCGTGCTCGATAGCGGCCCGGTGAACGAATACGGCGATTCGATGATCGCCGAAAACGGCCGCGCGCTCGCGCGTCTGCTCGCGCAGGACGATGCGCGCCCGACCGGCATCGTCGCCGTCAACGATCTGATGGCGCTCGGCCTGATGGCGGGTTTGCGCGAGTGCGGCTTGCGCGTGCCGGAAGACGTGTCGATCGTCGGCATGGACGGACATTTTCTGGCGGCGATCTCGAATCCCGCGCTCACGACCGTGCAGCTTCCCGTGCCCGCCATGGCAGCCGCGATGGTCGAGCGCGCGATGCGTCCACACGACGAACCCATGCCGGCATCGGAGCAGGCGCTGTTCACGGATATCACGCTGGTGGAGCGCGAGTCGGTCGCCGCGCCCGCGAAACGAATCAGGACGAGGACATGAACAAGGTATTCGTGAGTCATCCCCGGCACATGCTGGATCATTACTTCGGCGCACGCGCTTCGGCTGCGCTCGCGGCGTTCGCGGACGTCGCGTACAACACTGAAGATCGCGAGCTGACGACCGCCGAACTCGCCGA
Source organism: Caballeronia sp. NCF2 (assembly GCF_023631205.1). NCBI lineage: Bacteria > Pseudomonadati > Pseudomonadota > Betaproteobacteria > Burkholderiales > Burkholderiaceae > Caballeronia > Caballeronia sp. NCF2. Next base: position 167,040 of record NZ_JALQDN010000065.1, read on the forward strand.
TGCCGCGCACGATGCCGATGTCATCATCGCGTACCGGCAAACGCCCGCGCCGCGCGCCTTGTTCGAGGCGCTGCCGAAGCTCGCCGCGTTCGTGCGCTGCGCGGTGGATATTCGCACCGTCGATGTCGATGCCGCCAGCGAGGTCGGCGTGCTCGTCACGCAGGCGAGCGCGGGCTTCGTGCCGTCCGTGTCGGAGTGGGTGATCGGCGCCATGCTCGATCTCGCGCGCGGCACGACCGCGTATGCGGAGGCTTATCATCGCCACGAAGCGCCCGCGCCGATGATGGGCCGCGAGTTGCGCGGCAGCACGTTCGGTGTGATCGGCTATGGACAGATTTCGCGCTATCTTTGCGATCTGGCGCTGGCATTCGGCATGCGCGTCGTCGTGTCCGATCCTTACGCGACGATCGACGATACGCGGCTTCATCAAACCGGCTTCGATGACTTGCTCGCGCAGTCGGACTTCGTCGTGTGCCTCGCGCCGGCCAATGCGCAGACGGCGAATCTGATGAACGCGCGCGCCTTCGCCGCGATGAAGTGCGGCGCGTACTTCATCAACGCCGCGCGCGGTGAACTCGTCGATGATGACGCGCTGCTCGATGCGCTCGAGCGCGGCCATCTCGCGGGATGCGCGCTCGATGTCGGACGCGCGGCCGATCAGATGCCCGCGCCGGTGCTCGCGGCGCATCCGCGCGTGATCGCGGCGCCGCATGTCGGCGGGCTGACGCCGGGCGCGATCGAGCATCAATCGATGGAAACGGTCGCACAAACGCAAGCGCTGTTCGAAGGCCGCGTGCCCGCGGGCGCGGTGAACGCGGCGCAAGCGTTCCGTCTCGCCGGTTTCGATGTGCAGGAGCACGCGCGATGAAACTCGAAGGCGCTTGCGACTGCCACATTCACGTCTACGAAGCAGGCTATCCGCTCGCCAAGACCGCTACGTTCGCGCCGCCGCCCGCGCCCGCATCGGCGTATCGGGACGTGCAGCGCACGCTGGGCTTTTCGCGCGCGATCGTCGTGCAGCCGACCGGGTATGGCTTCGACAATCGCTGCACGCTCGCGGCCATCGCGCAACTGGGCGACGGCGCGCGCGGCATCGCGGTGGTCCCGCCGGATATCGGCGATGACGAACTGCAGCGTCTGCACGATGCGGGCATTCGCGGCGTGCGCTTCATGATGCTGCCGGGCGGCGTGCTGCCGTGGGACGCACTCGCGGACATCTCGGCGCGCATTGCACCGCTCGGCTGGAACATCAACCTTCAGCTCGACGGCCACACGCTGCCGCAGCACGAAGCGATGCTCGCGCGTTTGCCGTCGAATCTCGTCATCGATCATCTCGGCAAGTTCCTTGCGCCGGTCACATCGCAAAGCGATGAATTCGCGTCGCTGTGCCGCCTGCTCGACCGACCGCGTTGCTGGATCAAGCTGTCCGCGCCGTATGAAAGCTCGCGCACCGGCGCGCCCGATTTCGACGACGTGTCCTGGCTCGTGCGCGCGATATCGGCGCGTTTTCCCGAGCGCGGCGTGTGGGCGTCGAACTGGCCGCATCCGAACGTCAAGCCCGTTCCGGACGACGCGCGCATGTTCGACTGGACGATGCGGCTCGTGGAAAGCGACGCGGTTCGCCGCAAGATACTCGTCGACAATCCCGCTGAGTTGTATCGGTTCTAGCGACCGCTATGCGACCCCGCTGACGTAACTGATCTCGCGTTTCTCGGACGTCAGCACGCGAATGGGCGTGCCCGCGATCCATGCGCGAATGTTTTCGACAGACTCGCCGTAGTAGATGCGATAAGAGTCATCGGTGACATAACCGATGTGCGATGTCGCGATCACGTTATCCATCGATCGGAACGGATGATCGGCGGGCAACGGCTCCTGATCGAAAACATCGAGCGCGGCGCCCGCGATTCGTTTCGCGGTCAACGCAGCGATCAGCGCGCGTTCGCTGACGATCGGTCCGCGTGCCGTGTTCACGAGCAGCGCGTGCGATTGCATCGTCGCGAGCTCCTTCTCGCCGATGAGATCGCGCGTGCGCTCCGATAGCCGCACATGAATCGAAACGATATCGCTCGATGCGAGCAATTCTTCCTTCGACACGTAGCGCGCGCCGAATTTCGCGGCGGACTCCTGCGTCATGTTCTGACTCCATGCGATGGCGTGCATCCCGAAAGCCTGCGCGACTCGCGCGGTCGCGCCGCCGGTATAGCCGAGTCCTATCAGTCCGATGGTCTTGCCGTGCAGATCGCCGCCCACCGACACCTGCCAGCCTCCCCTTCTGAACGATGCCACTTCGCTCGGGATGTGCCGCGTCGCGGCGAGAATGAGCGCCCATGCAAGCTCGGCGGCGGCCGTCGGCGACGATGCCGTGCCGCATACGGCAATGCCGAGTTCATCGGCGGCTTCGATATCGATGGCTGCATTCCACGGCCCCGTGCTTGCCAGCAATTTCAGATTCGGCAATCGCGAAAGCACGCTGCGCGTGAACCATGTGCGCTCGCGCATCACGCAAAGAATGTCGTAGGGTCGAAGACGTTCGACCAGTTCGTTCTCGTCGCGGATAGGGTCCGTGAAAACGGTAATGTCCGCGTGTTCGCGCAAGCTGTTCCACTCGCCGAAGCGAAGCGCGGTGTTCTGGAAGTCATCGAGAATGGCGATGTTATGCATAGGGTTCACTCTGTTCCTGCCGTCAGCGCGGCGCGCGCCTGCGTTTCGGTATGACGTTTGAAGCCGAGCAGCATCACGAGAATGCCCGCGACGAGTATCGCCGTCATCACGTAGAGGCCGCTGACGAGCGTTCCCGTCGCGGTCTTCAGCCATCCGATGACGAAGGGACTGCAAAAGCCGCTCAACAAGCCGATGCAATTGACGAACGCGATGCTCGTCGCCGCCGCCGGCGATCCGTTCAGATAATCCGCTGCGAGCGACCAGATCAGCACGTTGGTCGCGAAGATGCCGACGCAGGCCACCGTCAGCAACGCAACGGTCAACGCGGGCGAGTTGGTCGGATGCGAAACCATCAACAACGCGGCAGCGCCGATGAAACCCGAGATCGCCGCATGCCAACGGCGTTCGAGCATGCGATCCGAGCTTCGGCTTATCGTGACCATCCCGATCGCGCCCATTCCGTACGGTATGACGGAAAGCCATCCGAGCAGCGAAAGATTCGTAATGCCCGAGTCTTTCATGACGGTCGGAAGCCAGAACGTCACTGAATACGTGCCGCAAACGAAGGCAAAATCGATGAACGCGAGCATATAGACTTTCGGATCCGCGAGCGCCTCGGCGAGCTTCGCGTGACCGTGTTGCCCTGCCCTTCGCTTTCGTTCCATCTCGACATCGAAACCTTGGCGAAGCACGCCCTTCTCCGCTTCGGTGAGCCATTTCGCTTTGTCGATGTTGTCGTCCAGCAGCATCAGCGTGACGAGACCGAGCACGACCGCCGGCAATGCCTCGACGATATAAAGCCATTGCCATCCGGCGAGATGGGCGACGTTCGCGAGGCTCGTCATCGCCCAACCGGAGACCGGACCGCCGACAAGACCCGCGACCGGAAATCCGACCATGAAGCAAGCGATGATGACACCGCGCCGTCTCTCCGGAAACCACGAGCTCAGATAGAAGATGACGCCGGGAAAGAAGCCCGCTTCGAACACGCCGAGCAGCAGACGCACGATATAAAACTGCGTGACGTTCGTGACGAACGCGGAGCATGCCCCGACGATGCCCCAGCAGATCATGATGCGCGCGATGGTCTTCTTCGCGCCCATGCGCCGGAGCAGCATCGCGCTCGGCACTTCGAGCAGACAGTATGAGAGAAAGAAGATGCCTGCGCCTAGGCCGTACACGCTGTCGCTGAAACCGAGCGCGTCCTGCATCTGCAACTTCGCAAAGCCGACATTGATGCGATCCAGAAACGCGACGACGTAGCACACGAAAAGCAAGGGCACGATGCGCAGCGTGACGCGCCAGTAGAGCGCCCGCTCATGCGCGAGTGCGGTGGAAGGAACTTGCGAAGAATCGGCTGACGCCGGATCGGATTCCACAACGGACGGGTTCACTCGCGCTCTCCATGATTGACGGCGTGGGCCACGATTCGAGCAATGGAGCCAGTCTAAGAAACATCGATAGACGCGGATAGTGAAAAGATCAGATCAGGTGAGACGCGCGGGTTATATCGGTGATAACCAGTAAGCAGCGGTGATAGTTGCATGCGTAACCGGTTGCGTGGCCGCGCTATCTCTGAGACGATTTGTGCATTCGTGCACATCGATCAGGAGACCGACTTGAAGAGCAGTCCACGGAACGACACGCAGTTCAACTTCGTCCTGATTCACGGCGCATGGCATGGCGGCTGGGTCTGGCGCTTCGTCGCGGATGAACTGATCGCGCGTGGTCATCGCGTCGTCGCGCCGACCATGACCGGACTCGGCGAGCGCCATCATCTGATTGGGTCGGTCACGTCGCTCGATGTGAACATCGAGGATATCGTCAACGTCATCGAGGCGGAGGAATTGAACGGCGTCGTGCTGGTCGGCCATAGTTATGGCGGACTCGTCGCGTCGGGCGTCGCCGATCGCATCGCGCACACGCTGCGCACCATCGTCTTCCTCGACAGCCTGCTCGCGCAAAGCGGCCAGTCCGCGTTCGATGTGCTGCCCGCAAGCGTCGTCGATGAGCGCATGGCATCGGTCGGCGCAAGCGGCCAGGCAATCGCGATGCCCGTCAACGGACTGAAAGGCACCGGCATTCCGGATGATCATCCGCTTGCCGAGTGGGTTTACCGGCGGCTCACGCCCCATCCGCTCGCGACCTACACCACGCCGCTTCAACTCCAATCGCCGCTCGGCAATGGCCTGCCCTGCACTTACGTGCACTGCGCGAATCCTTCATACGACACGCTCGCGCCGGTGCGCGAGCATGTCAAATCGCAATGCCCGGATTGGGGCTGGGAGCGCATCGACACCGGCCATGACGCGATGGTGCTCGCGCCCGGCCTGCTCGCCGATCTGCTGGAACGGCTCGCGGCGGCATCCTGAGCCGCTGACTGAAGTTACGCGGCGACGGCCTCGCGAGCGACGAAGGTCGCGGGTAGTCCCGCGCGGGCGATCGCGCCCGTGAACGGCTCGCCCGGCAACCATGCGGCGATCGTCTCGCGTATCGCCAGCAGCTTGTTTATGTCGATGCCCGTGCGCAAGCCCTGCGCTTCGAGCATGAACACCGTGTCCTCGGTACTGATGTTGCCCGTCGCGTTGGGCGCGAACGGACAGCCGCCGAGCCCGCCGAGCGATGCATCGAAAGCACGCACGCCTGCATCGAGCGCAGCCATGACATTGGCGAGGCCCAGCCCGCGCGTATCGTGGAAGTGACAGGCGACGGGCACCGCTCCCGCAAGCGACATGACCTGCCGCATCAGCGCGCGCACTTGCGCGGGATTCGCATAGCCGACCGTATCGGCGATGGTGATCTCCTGCGCGCCCGCATCGATGAGCGTCTCGACGAGTCCGAGCACCGTGCGTTCTTCGACCTTGCCCGCGATCGTGCAGCCGAACGCGGTCGCCACGCCCGCGCCGAGCACGACATCGCGATTCAGTTCGTCACGCGCCGCCGCGATGCGCTCGAAGTCCGCGACCGATTCCGCCGTGCTGCGCCGCACGTTCTTCAGGTTGTGCTCGTTGCTCGCGGAGAGCACGTAATGCACCTTGTTCAGCCCCACATCGAATGCACGTTGCGCGCCTTTCAGATTCGGCACCAGTGCCGCTGCATGAAGACCGTCGATGGCAAGCGCGCCTGCCGCGACCTCGACCGCATCCGCGAATTGCGGCACGACTTTCGGCGGCACGAACGACGTCACTTCGATATCGACCACGCCCGCATCGACCATGCGCGCGCACCATTCGAGCTTTTGCCCGCTCGTGAGGAGCGTTCGCACCATCTGCAAGCCATCGCGCAAGCCCACTTCGCGAATCTGCACGTCTCTTTCTTTCATGTCTGCTCCGGTTTCAGATGGTCGCGTCCGCGACGGCATCGCTGCCTTCATCCGTATGTCCTGCGCCGCTTGCGACCGCCGATGTCGACGGCGCAAGCACCACGGCTGCAATTGCGCCGAGCACCATCAGAAGCGCGATCGCGCCGAGTCCGCCCGCCATGCTGTTCGTCATCGTCTTGATCGAGCCGATGATCATCGGGCTCACGAAGCCGCCGAGCAGGCCGACGCAGTTGATCACCGCGACGCCGCCCGCCGCGCCGCTGCCGCGAATGTAATCGGTCGAGATCGCCCATATCAGCGGATTCGGCGCGAGGATGCCGGCGGTGGCCACCGACAACGCCGCGAGCGACAGCGCAAGGTTGCCCGTCGTGAACGCCGCGACGACGAGACCGGCCGCGCCGAACACCATCGCGATCGCGCAGTGCCAGCGCCGCTCCATCGTGCGATCCGAATGACGGTTCAGCGCGATGAGCGCGATCCAGCTCACGAAGTACGGGATCGCCGAATAGCAGCCGATCTGCAACGCGCCCGACACACCCGCGCTCTTGATGAGCGTCGGCAGCCAGAAGCCGATCGCGAATACGCCGGCGATCTGCGTGAACCACACGAAGCCCATCACGTAGACGCGAAAGTCCTTCAGCGCGCGGCCGAACGTATGCTCCGCGTGCTTCGTCGAGACGCTCGAACTCTTGCGGATGTCGTCGAGCACGATCGCCTTTTCGTTCTCGGTGAGCCACTTCGCCTGCTGCGGGCCGTCATCGAGAAAGAAGAACGCGATCACGCCGAGCACGCTCGCGGGCAAGCCTTGCACGATGAACATCCACTGCCAGCCGTGCAGGCCGCCATAGCCGTCGAAGTATGTCATCAGCGCGCCCGACAGCGGCCCGCCGAACAGGCCCGCGATGCCCGTCGCGCAAGTGAAGATGGCGATGACCTTCGCGCGCCGCTCGACCGGATACCAGCGCGTGAGATAGAAGATCACACCGGGATAAAGCCCCGCTTCCGCGAGCCCGAGAAAGAAGCGCACGGTATAGAGATGCGATGGCAGCGTGACGAACGCCGTGCCCGCCGCGATCAAGCCCCACAGAATCATGATGCGCGAGAACGTGCGCTTCACGCCGATACGCGCGAGCAGCAGATTGCTCGGCACTTCCATCAGCACGTAGCCGAGAAAGAAGATGCCCGCGCCGATGCTGTAAGTGAGATCGCTGAAGCCCACGTCGTGCTTCATGTCGAGTTGCGCGATGCCGATGTTGATGCGATCGAGAAACGCAAACACATAGCACAGGAACAAAAAGGGGATGAGCCTGCGCGTGATCTTGCCGTAGGTCGCTTCGGCCTTGGGTCTGTCGAAGCTGCCGATGTCGGGTGTCATGTCTGTCTCCTCCGGTGAGTCCGGGTTTTGATCTAGCGGCCTTTGAATCGCGGCGCGCGCTTCTCGTTGTAAGCGCTGATGCCTTCGAGACGATCCTCGGTCGGAATCAGCCGGTTATACGCTTCGATTTCCAGATAGAGCCCGGTGCGCAGATCGCCCTGCATGCCGAGGTCGATCGCCTTCTTCGCCTGCGCGACCGAAAGCGGCGCGCTCGTGCAGATGTCGCGCGCGGCGTCGATGGCGTCGGCGAGCACGCGCCCCGGCTCGCACAGCCGGTTGACTACGCCCCACGCGAGCGCTTCCTGCGCCGTGAACTTGCCGCCGCGCAGGATCAGCTCTTTCGCGCGCCGCACGCCGATCGCGCGCGGCAGTTGCTGCGTGCCGCCGCCGCCCGGCATGATGCCGCGCTTCACTTCGGTGAAGCCGAACGTCGCGTGGCTGACGGCATAAGCGAAGTCGCACGCGAGCAGCAGTTCGAGTCCGCCCGCGACCGCCGCGCCGTTGGCCGCGCAGATGACCGGCACCGGGCAATACGTGAGCGCGCGGTTCATGCGCTCGAACAGATAGTGCTGCACGCCGAACTGCTCGTCGGTCATGCCTTCGCGCTGCTTGAGGTCCGCGCCGCCGCAGAACGCGCGTTCGCCCGCGCCCGTCAGGATCACGCAGCGATACAGCGCGGGGTTCGCTTCGAGCGCACCGAATACGCGGATGATCTCGTCGCCCATCGTCGTGCTGATCGCGTTCGAGACTTCCGGACGATTCAGCTTGACGATGAGAATCTGTTCGTCGATTTCTTCGAGCGTCAGCGTGTCGAGCGCGCCGACCAGTTGCGATGCAAGTTTCACGATGTCTCCAGTGTTTTCTTCGCCAGCAGATGATTGTGTTCGCCGAGTTTCGGCGTGACGCCGGTGCGCGCAGGCCGCACGCCGCCGAATGAAATCGGCACGCCGACGACCGTCGCCGCGCCGTCGTCGGTGATGCGCAGCAGATCGAGCGCCTTGGTCTGCTCGTGTTCGACGACCTGATCGATGGTCTGAATCGGTCCGCACGGAATGCCCGCCGTATCGAGCGCTTCCAGCCAGTGCGCGGTGCCCCGCTTGCGGAACTCGATATGCAGCAAGTCGATCAGCGCGACGCGATTGGTCACGCGCGCGCCGTTGGTGACGAAGCGCGCGTCGTCGGCGAGCGCGGCGATATCGAGCACGTCGCATAAGCGGCGGAACAGGCGGTCGTTGCCCGCGGCGACCATGATGGTGCCGTCCGCGCATTCGAAGGCCTGATGCGGCACGATCGCGGCCGTCCCCGATCCCCAGCGTCCCGGCAGCACGCCCGACGCGAGATAGTCGGCGATCTGGATGCCCGCCCAACTGATCGCCGTCTCGTACAGCGACACGGACACGATCTCGCCCGCGCCCGTCGTCTGGCGCCGGAAGAGCGCGGCGAGCACGCCGATCGCGGCCCAGAGTCCGGTGCCCATGTCGTTCACCGAAACCGGAATGCGCGACAGCGGCTCGCCCGGCTGACCGAGAAAGCTCATCAGGCCCGAAAGCGCCTGCACGAGCGGATCGTAGCCGGGCTTGTCGCGCAGCGGCCCGGCCGTGCCGAACGCGCCGAGATTGCAATAGACGAGCGACGGCTTCATGCGCAGCATCGCCTCGCCGCCGAGACCGTATTTCTCCGTGCCGCCCGCCTTCAGGTTTTGCAGCACGACATCGGCGCGTTGCGAGAGCAGCTCGCGCAACGCCTGTGCTTCGTCCGGATTCGACAGCGACATCGCGATGCTTTTTTTGCCGTGATTCACCGCATGAAACAACGCGGCCGCGCCGTCGACGAAAGGCGGGCCCCAATCGCGCGCGTAGTCGCCGTGTTCCGCGCTTTCGATCTTGATGACGTCCGCGCCGAGCGACCCGAGGATCATGCCCGCATACGGCGCGGCGAGACTGTGGCCGATCTCGATCACGCACACGCCCGCGAGCGGCAAAGGCTGGTTCATGGCTTCGCTCGCGCTCATTCGGCGGTGACTTCGAGCGGTGCGTCGATGGTTTCGCGCGTGCGGCCGTAGACTTGCGCGGCGGCATCGGCGCTGATGTAGCCATCGGCGACATCGGCATCGACGCGCTTCTCATCGCGTTCGCGCGGATCGCCATAGCCGCCGCTGCCCGCGGGCTGCACGGTCACGCGATCGCCGCGATACACGACCGTCTGTCCGCCCTTCGCCGCGACCTCCTGCGTGCTGCCGTCCGCGCGTTCGACGACGCACAGAAAGCGCGTGCCGGCCTGCCCGCCGAAGTGACCTTCGGGCGCGGAACGTCCGCGTTCGCCGGACACGGTGAAGGTGGCTTCGTCGTATTCCACGCGATACACGCGCCGCGATGTCAGCCCGCCGCGCTGGCGGCCCGCGCCGCCGCTGTCGGTGACGAGCGACCATTCCTCGACCATCAGCGGCGAAGTCGCTTCGATCATTTCGATCGACTGACTGCCCGCGTTGCCCACGTAGACGCGCACGCCGCTCACGCCGTCCTTCTGCGCGCGCGCGCCCATGCCGCCCGCGTGGACGTCGTGCATGGTGACGAACTCCTGACCGGTTCGGGCGATGCGCGCGGCATCGGTATCGCGTCCGCTGAAAATGCCCGCGCACGACGCGCAGTTGCTTTGTCCGGTGATGCGCTCCGGCACTGCGGGCGCAAGCGCCTTGAGCAGCAGATCGATCACGCGCGGCGAGGTCTCCGTGTTGCCCGACACCACCGACGCCGGATAGCGGCAGTTCAGCACGCTGCCCTCGGGCGCGATGATCGTCACCGGCCGATAGCAGCCCTGGTTGGTCGGAATACCCGGATCGGTCAGCGCTTTCACGGTGAACCAGGTGCTGTTGCACGTCACCGAAAGCGGACAGTTGATGCCGCCGCGCGCCTGCGGCCCGGTGCCGGTGTAATCGAACGTGATGTGATCGCCCGTCTTCGTGATCTTCACCTTGAGCAACGGCCGCTCCTGTTTCCAGCCCGGCGCCTCGATCGGATCGAGATACTCCTGCGCTTCGTACACGCCGTCCGGAATGCGTGCGATCTCCGCGCGAATGAGCTTCTCCGAGTGATCGAGACTCTGGCTCATCACGTCGCGCAATGCATCGGCGCCATACTTCGCCACCAGTTCGCCGATGCGCCGGTCGCCGACGAACGTGCCCGCGTATTGCGCCTGAATGTCGAGCAGCAGTTCGTGCGCGTTGCGGCTGTTTCGCGTGAGCAGGTTGAGCATGTCCTGCACCGGCTCGTCGTTACGATACAGAAACACCGGCGGAATGCGGATGCCTTCGGCGAACACGTCCCACGTCGTGACGGTATAGCTGCCCGGCGACTGTCCGCCGATGTCGGTCCAGTGGCCGCGCGTCATCACGAAGGCGACGATCCTGCCGCCCGCGAAAACGGGCCGCGTGAACTGCACGTCCGGCTGATGATTGCCGCCGCCCACATAGGCGTCGTTGCTGACGATGACGTCGCCGGGACGCAGGTTCTCGCGCCCGACCGCTTCCACCGACACGCGCGTCGAGATGACGGCCGAGCCGAGCATCGTCGGGATGTCGTTGCCTTGCGCGACGAGCTGCATGTCGGCGTCGAAAATGGCCGCCGACGAATCGCCGCTCGCGTGCATGAGCGGGCTGCCGGCGGTGCGCATCATCGCGATCTTCATTTCACGGGCGATCGCGAAGAGACTGCTGCGGATGATTTCGTAAGTAACGATGTCCATGAATTCAGGCTGCCAGTTCGATGACGAGATTGAGATCGGGATCGACGCGCGCGACATGCGACGCCTTCAGCACCGCGCAACTGCTGTGTTCTTCGATGACCGCCGGCCCTTCGATCGTCGCGCCGACCGGAATCTGCGTGCGCGCGAACACCGGCAGCGTGCGCGCGTGGCCATCGAAATACACTTCGCGGGTGCGAACCGGCTGCGGCAGCGCGCCACCATCGGCGCTCGCGACCGAGCCGCGCCAGCCGGTCGTCGTCACGAGTTGCAGACGCACGTTGGCGACCACGACCGGCTTGTCCTTGCTGATGAAGTTCCATTGCCGCAGATGCGCATCCTCGAAGGCGTGCGCGAGCGCCGCACGGATGCCCACTGCGTCCGCCTGCACTTCGACCGTGATGACATCGGGCTGGCCGGCGTAGCGGCAATCGGCGAGACGCACGACCTTCACGCCCTGCGCTTCGACGCCGTGACGCTGAAGCTCTTCCATGCCAAGCGCTGCCAGTTCATCGAGCGCGGCGTTCAGAGTCGCGTCGTCGATCATCGCGAGATCGCTTTCCAGCGGACGCTGATAGTCGTATTGCTGATCCGCGACCGTCATGCCGAACGCGCTGAAAAGACCCGGCAGCGGCGGAATCACCACGCGCCGGATACCCATTTCGTGGGCGAGATCGACCGCGTGCACCGGCCCCGCGCCGCCGTAGCAGATGTACGAGAACTCGCGCGGGTCGTAGCCGCGCTCGACTGTCATGATGCGGATGGCCTGCGCCATCAACGCGTTCGCGACCGAGCGCACGACCTGCGCGGCTTCGGGCACGGAGACGCCGAGCGGCTGCGCGATGACTTCATCGACGACGCGCCATGCCGCCTGCGCATCGAGCTTGAATTCGCCGCCGAGGAAGCTGTCGGGATCGATATAGCCGAGAACCAGATTGCAGTCCGTGACGGTCGGGCGCGTGCCACCGCGCCCGTAGCACGCCGGTCCGGGATCGGCGCCCGCGCTCTCCGGTCCGATGCGCACGCCGCCGCCCGCGTCGATCCACACGATCGAGCCGCCGCCCGCGCCGACCGAATCGATGTCGATGCTGGGCGAGCGCACGGTGTACGTGTGCAGCAGGCTCTTGTTGCGCAGTTCGGGGCGCGAGTCGCGGATCAGCGAAACATCGAAGGTCGTGCCGCCCATGTCGCCGAGAATCGCGTTCTTCAGCTCGCTCTTCTCGCAGTTGCGGATCGCCGCCGAGACGCCGCCCGCCGGGCCGGATTCGAGCAGCACGATCGGCTTGTCGGCGACCATGGCCGGACTCGCGAGCCCGCCGTTCGACTGCATGAAAAGGAATTTTCCCGCGAAGCCATGCTGCGCCAGCGCGCTGATGAGCCGGCCGATGTAGCGCCCGCAGACCGGACCGAGCATCGCGTTGATGACCGTCGAGCTCGCGCGCTCGTATTCCATCGATTCGGGATTCACTTCGTGCGATGCACACACGAAGCGCTCGGGCAGCAGACGGCGCAGCGTTTCGACGGCTTCGCGTTCGTGCCGCGGATTGACGTGCGCGTGCAGAAAGCACACGGCGACGGCTTCGATATCCGACGCGCGAATCTCTTCGGCGAGCGCTTCGAGCTGCGCGTGATCGAGCGGCGTTTCGATGCTGCCGTCATGGCGCAGGCGCTCGTTCACTTCGAGCCGCCAGCGGCGCTCGACGAGCGGACGCGGATTCTCAAACAGCAGATCGTAAAGATCGGCGCGGTCGTGACGCGACACGCGCCTTAGTTCGAGGATGTCGCGAAAGCCGCGCGTGGTGACGAGCGCGGTCTTCGCGCCGGTGCCCTCGACGACCATGTTGGTCGCCATCGTCGTGCCGTGGCCGATGAACGATACGTCGGCGCTGTCGGTGCCCGAGAGTTCGAGAATCTTGCGAAAGCCTTCAATCGTGCCGATGACGCGATCCTTCGGCGTCGTCGGCACCTTGGTCGACCAGATGCGCCCTGCTTCGTCGTCCACCATCACGACATCGGTGAAGGTGCCGCCGACATCGAGTCCGATTCTTTTCAATTTGCCTCTCTCCTGTGGATGCGTGATTTCTGCTGCGCTTGCCGAGGCCGCGTGAGTTCCGGCATGATCGAGCCGCGCCGTCGAGCGCCCGGCTGTGACGAACATCGACCGAGCCAGTTTAAAGAGGCATCGGCGCGGCCAGATAATGAAACGTTCCGATCAGGTGAGACGTTGGAGTTATATCGGTGATAACCAGTATCGATGCGATATTGAGGCGGCTGCGCGGCAATCACGTCGCGCTTTTGATCGCGCTCGACGACCATGGTTCGCTGCGCAAGGCGGCGCAACAGGTGTCGCTCTCGCAGCCCGCGACGACCAAGTCGCTGCGCGAAATCGAGGCGATGTTCGGCACTGAACTGTTTGCCCGTTCGCCGCGCGGCATCGTGCCGAACGAACTCGGGCGCTGCGTGATTCGTCACGCGCGCGCGGTGCGTTCGGAGATCGGCGCGCTGCGCGACGAGCTTGCGGCCATCATGCGCGGCGGCGGAGGGATGCTTGCCATCGGCGCGGTGATGGGTTCGATGCCCGAGTGGCTCGCGCCCATCCTGCGTGCGCTGCGGCAAGTGCAGCCGGACGTGTCCGTCGAGGTCTGGGAGGACAACAGCGCGCGTTTGCTGTCGATGCTCGATCAGCGTCTGCTCGATCTCGTCATCGGGCGGCCGAGCATCAGCGTTCACCCTGAGGCTTACGATTTCATTCCGCTCGAAGTGGAGGAAGTGTGTCTCGTGGTCGATGGCGCCGATCCGCTCGCGAGCGTGCAGCGCCTGACGCTCGAAGCGCTTGCGGACAATCCGTGGATCGTGCCGCAAGCCGCCCTGCCGATGCGCTCGCTGCTCGAACAGCTTTTCGACGACGCGGAGGTTCCTTTTCCGCGATACGCGATCGAAACGTCATCGACGTTCGCGACGTTGTCGTTATTGCGCGCCAGCGCGGGGACCGTTGCGCTGATGCCACTGAAGGTCGCGCGATACTTTCAGGCGCACGGCATGATGGCGGTGCTGCCGATCCGTATCGAGCGACGTGGCGCGCCGTACGGGATCGCAACGCGTCGCGGCGCTACGCCGACGGCGCCGGTGCAGAGGTTCATCGAGTTATGCAAAGAGAAGCGCGACGAGCAGCTTCGACGCAATGAGCTTTAACGAGGAACGTCGGTTCAATGCGACGACACATAAGGCGACGGCCCCGCCTCCGGCACCGCGAAATGCCGCTTCATTCGTCGTAATTCTTCCGAAGGCGTGCCGCCGAAAAGCCGCTTGAATTCGCGGCTGAACTGCGATGCGCTCTCATAGCCGACTCGCGCGCTCGCCGCCGCAGCCGTCATGCCTTGCCGCGCCATCAATAGCCTCGCCTGATGCAGTCGCGTCGACTTGATGTACTGCAGCGGAGAAGTATTGGTGGCCGCCTTGAAGTGCATATGAAAGGACGGCACGCTCATGGCCGCTTCCCTTGCGAGCGTTTCGATCGTCAGCGCCTCGGCATAGCTCGAATGGATCTTGCGCAGCACCTTGGAAATGCGCCCGAAATGTCCATCGAGGTCAAGCGCGGCGCGCATCGAAGCGCCCTGCTCGCCGATAAACACGCGAAAGTAAATCTCGCGCACCAGCGTCGGCCCCAATAGCGCGGCTTCGAGCGGATCGCGCATTGCGTCGAGAAAGCGCAGCATGGTTTCGCCGAGCGCCAGATCGAGCCGCGTCGTGGCCATGCCGCCCGGCTCGCCGGGCACCACGCCATTGCGCTCGTCGATCTGCAGCAATACATCGGCGGCGAGCGTCGCATCGAGACGCACGTACACCGCGAGCAACGGTTCGTCGGCGGTGGCGTCGGTTTCCATCGAGAACGGCAGCGGCAACGCGACAGCCAGATAGTGCTGCGCATCGTAGACATACACCTTGCTGCCGAGGTAGCCGCGCTTGCGGCCTTGCGCGATGACGACGATACCCGGCTCGTACAGCACCGGCGTACGCGTGAGCGGACGGTTCGATCGCAACAGGCGAATGTCCGGCATCGGCGTCGCGTTATAGCCTTCGTTCGGCGCGAGTTCCAGCAGCCGACTCACCATCGAAGCGTGCACGCGAGCGAGTGCGGCGGCTTCGGTTTCCATCGTCGGCAATTTGGGCGGGCGGTGCGTTTTCATGCGTCGAGTTCGATAAAGGCGTGTTCATAGAATCGGGCAAGCTTTGCAGACGATCACGCGTTCTCGTCGCGTTGCCATATGCCTAACATTCGATCATGCAAGTCAACTCACCTCGGAGAACAAGCATGATCGATGTACTCAATCCCGCCGACGGCACGCTCGTCGGGCAAGTCGAACATCATTCGGAAGCGCAGGTGCACGCCGCCATCGACCGCACATGCGCGGCCTTTCCGGCGTGGTCGCGCACATTGGCACGCGAACGAAGCGCACTGCTGCGCGCATGGTTCGACCTCGTCAGCGCCGACAAGACCGCATTCGCCGAACTGATGTGCCGCGAGAACGGCAAGTGCATGTCGGAAGCCTTCGGCGAAATCGACTATGGCCTGGGCTTCGTCGAATGGTACGCGGAGGAAGCGAAACGCGTGTACGGCGATACCATCCCCACGCACGCGAAAGACGCAGCGGTGATCGTCACGAAAGAGCCTGTCGGGCCGGTTGCGTCGATCACGCCGTGGAACTTCCCGTTCATGATGATTACGCGCAAGGTCGCGACCGCGCTCGCGGCGGGTTGCACGATCCTCTTGAAGCCTGCCGAGGAAACGCCGCTGACCGCATACAAGCTGCTCGAATACGCGCGCCGCGCCGGCATTCCGGAAGGCGTGTTCGAAATGGTGACGGGCGACCCCGTTCAGATCGGCAAACTCATCACCGACGATCCGCGCATTCGCAAGATCTCGTTCACGGGTTCGACCGCGGTCGGCAAGCTGCTCGCCGCGCAGTGCGCCGGCACGCTGAAGACAATGACGATGGAACTCGGTGGCAACGCGCCCTTCATCGTCTTCGACGATGCCGATCTCGACGAAGCCGCGAAAGCGCTCGTGTCCGCGAAGCTGCGCAACAGCGGACAGGTCTGCATTTCGCCGAACCGCGTGTATGTGCAGGCGAGCATCCACGATGCGTTCGTTCAGCGCGTCAAAGCGCTCGTCGAAGCGATCCCGGTCGATCAAGGGCTGCAGGACCGGTTCGTCGTCGGTCCGCTGATCAATCGTGCGGCCATCGACAAGGTCGGCAAGCTGGTCGACGATTCGCGCGAACGCGGCGCGAAGGCCGTGCTCGGCGGACATGCGCACGCGAAAGGCGGACTCTTCTATGCGCCCACGATTCTCGTCGATGTCGCGGACGATATGCCGATCGCATCGACCGAAATCTTCGGTCCCGTCTTTCCGATCTATCGCTTCTCGACCGAAGCAGAAGTCATCGCACGCAGCAACGACAGCGAATATGGACTCGTCGCCTATGCGTTCACCCGCGATCTGGGCCGGTCGTTCCGGCTGTCGCGCAACATCGAGGCGGGCATGGTGATTCTGAATTCCGGCTCGGTCGGCACGGCTTCGGTGCCGTTCGGCGGCGTGAAGCAATCCGGTTACGGACGCGAAGGCAGTCATCATGGAATCGAGGAATATGTGCATGTGAAATACACGCTGATGGCCGGTCTCGCCTGAACCACGCGAGGCGCGGCTTCGCGATGCCGCGCTTCGTGTCATCGCCGATTCAACGTACCGGCAATTGAGCCGTGTCCGCAGGGCTCGCGCACTGCACTTCGTAATGACGCTGACGAATGAGCCGATCCTGCCGCAGTCCCCAAAAATAGGTAACGGCAAGGCAGGGCAACAGCGAAACGATCGAATACCCGACGCCCGCAAGCGGGTTGCCCGTCAGATTGACGAGCGAAAGACTGATGAGCGGAAGAAACCCGCCGAACAGCACATTGCCGAGTTGTTGCGACAATCCGAAGCCCGTGGTCCTGCTTTGCGGTGGAAAACATTCGGCGATGAACGCGGGCAGCGGCGCCATGATCATCGCGGTCAACACGGCGAGCAGCGCGACGAGCAGCGTCGCCGTGACCCAGCCGCCCGCGAGCGCATTCGTCCTGATGCCCGCGAATGCCGGATACGCTGCGAGTATCCAGAGCACGATGCCGATCAGCATCACGCGCGCCCGGCCGATCGCATCGGACAGACGGCCGAACGCCGGATAAAGCGGCGCGGCCACGACGATAGCGACGCCAAGGCAGAGATTTGCGCGCGACGGATCGACCTTCAACACGTTCTGCAGGAAGTACAGCATGTAGACGGTCGACGTATAAAGCGATACCGACGTTCCACCTTGCGCGCCGAACATCGCGACGAGAATCGCCTTCCACGACGTCGCGCTCGACAACGTGTCCTGCAGCGGCGATTTCGACAGACGGCCCGCCTCTTTCATCTCCGCGAACACGGGCGTTTCCTTCATGCCGAGCCGGATCCATGTCGCCACCGCGACGATCGGCGCCGAGATCAGGAACGGGACGCGCCAGCCCCACGATTCGAATGCCGCTGCATCGAGCGCGAACTTCAGCGCCGACACGATAGCGAGCGCGAGCAAAAGGCCGAGGCTCGCGGTGCTTTGCAGCACGCTCGTCGCCATGCCTTTGCGGCCCGCGGGCGCATGCTCCATGACGTAGACGACCGCGGAGCCGTATTCGCCGCCGAGCGCGATGCCCTGCATCACGCGCAGCGCGATGAGGCCGATCGGCGCAAGCAGGCCGGCCATCGCGTAGGTCGGCAGACAGCCGATGCCCACCGTCGCGATACCCATGATCGCGAGCGTGATGACGAAGGTCTTCTTGCGTCCGATGCGGTCGGCCATCGGGCTGAAGATGATCGTGCCGAGCGGCCGCGCGACATACGCGATGCCGAACGTGGCGACGCCCGCCATCGCGGCGACCGTGCGATCCGTCGATGGCAGGAACAAGTGCGTCAGCGTCGATGTCAGCGCGACGTAGACGAAGAAATCGTAGTACTCGAGCATCGTGCCGAGGCTCGATGTCGCGATGATCCGCAGCATGCCGGGCTTTGAATGTCGCGCGCCGGAAGTCGTGGACATGGTCGTCTCCTGTGGTTCAGTTCGTGAGGCCCCGCGCGATCGACGCACTGGCCGTAAGGCGCATCACATGTGCGTGCGCTTCTTCGCCGCTTGCTGCGCGAGAAACCGGTCGACAGCCTCCTTGTGCTCGCGGCCGCACAACAGAATGGCCTGCATGCTCGCCGCCATTCCGAGCGTCGTTTCAAGCGATGCATCGGCCGCTTCGCGCACGAGCCGCTTCGCCATGCGCAGTGCAGTCGGCGGGCTGTGCGCGATGCGTTTCGCCAGCGACAACGCTTCGGTGTCGAGCGCATCCTCCGGCACGACCTTCGAGACGATGCCGAGCTTGAGCGCCGCTTCAGCATCGATGAACTCGCTGGTCAGCGTCAGTTGGAGCGCCTTCGCATAGCCGACGATGCGCGCGAGAAACCACGATCCGCCGATGCCCGATACAAGTCCCAGCCGCAAGAAGCTCTCTGCGAAAACGGCTTTCGTGCTCGCCACGCGGATATCGCACATCAACGCGAGATCGCAGCCCGCTCCGACTGCGGCGCCATTGACCGCGCATACCGAAGGCACATCGAGACCGCTCAATGCGCGCGTGATCCGGTGCAAGCTGCAATGCAAGCGGTCGCGCACGTCTTCGACGCTGCCGCTCATCAGGTCGCTGCCGCTTTGCATGTCCTTCACGTTGCCACCCGTGCAGAAATGCCGCGACGACGAACGCAGCAGGACGCAATGCACGTCGCCCCGGTCGTTGATCTCTTCGAGCGCATCCGACAGCGCCTCTGTCATCGCGACGTTCAGCGCGTTGCCGTCGCTTGCGCTGTTGAGCGTGAGCACGAGCACGCCGTCGTCGAGGGATGACTCGACCAGCGAACCCGAATCGTTTGAATAAGCTGACACGACAAAGTCTCCTGATAGTTTCGCCGGCAACTACCGGTTCTGGAATGCGGCCTGACGACGTTCGAGAAACGCGGCCATGCCTTCTTTCTGATCGGCGAGCGCAAAGCCCGCATGAAATAGCCTTCGCTCGAACAACAGACCTTCCGACAGCGAGGACTCGAACGCACGATTGACGGCTTCCTTGATCGCGACGATCACCGGCAGCGAATGACGCGCGATCTGCTCGCCGACGCGCATCGCTTCGTCGATCAAGCGCTCGCGAGCGACGACCATCGACACGAGTCCATATGCCAATGCCTCGCTTGCGTTGAAGGATTCGCCGGTCAGGCACGCGAGCATCGCGGTCGATTTGCCCACCGCGCGCGGCAGACGCTGCGTGCCGCCCGCGCCCGGCACGATGCCGAGCTTGATTTCGGGCTGGCCGAAGAGCGCATCGTCCGCGGCGATGACGATGTCGCACATCATCGCCAGTTCGCAGCCGCCGCCGAGCGCATAGCCGCCTACCGCAGCGATGATCGGCTTGCGGGCCATGCGGATGCGGTCCCAGCTTCGTCCGATGTAGTCATCCGAGAATGCGCTCGCGTAATCGAGCTTCGACATCGCGACGATGTCGGCGCCGGCGGCGAAGGCCTTGTCGGACCCTGTCAGAACGATTGCGTGAATTTGCGGATCGGCTTCGTTGCGCAGCAGGACGTCGATGAGCTGATCCATCAACGCGTCGGTCAGCGGATTGAGCGGGTTATCCGACGCGAGACGCATGAGCGCGACCTGGCCGCGTCGTTCGCTCCGTATGATCGCGGCGCTCATGCGCTCACCTTGCGGTCTTCATCGCAGGTCTCGCGCGTTTCGCGGCCCAGGCGGATCACGCCCGCGTTCAGCAGTTCCGCGATCTCGCTTTGGGCGAAGCCGTATCGCTCCAGCATCTGCAGCGTGTGCTGGCCCGTCAGCGGCGCTGGCACGTCGGGCACGCTTGCGCGGTCGGATGGACCGAGCGCGAAGCCGTGCGTACGCATGATTCCCGCGACCGGATGATCGATCGTCTGCGCCAGTCCGCATTCGGCGTATTCCGCCGTTTCGATGACATCGCCGTAGGTTGCGACGGGCGAGCACAGAATGTCCCGCGCTGCGAGCCGTTCCATCCACTCCGCGGTCGGGCGTTCGACGAAACGCGCCGCGAGCATGTGATGCAGCGCCTTGCGATGGCGCACGCGATCGTCGTTGGTGGCGAAGCGCGGATCCGCTGCGAGTGCGGACGATGCGAGCACCTCGCACAGCGCGCGCCATCGTTCCGGATGATAGGCGACGACCATCATCCAGCCGTCCTGCGTCGCGAACGCTTCGTTCGGGCACGCATAAGGCGCGGCGCTGCCGGTTTTTTCCGGCTCGCGGCCGGACGCGAAATACGCAGCGAAGCCGATCTGCTGCAGCATCAGCGTCGCGTTGTAGAGACTCACGTCGAGATGCTGGGCACCGCCGCCCGCGCGAACCTGATGCAGCGCGCCGAGAATCGCGATCGATGCGAGATAGCCGCCCATCATGTCGGCAACGGGAATCGGGACTTTCAGCGGCTCGGCGTTCGTCGTGCCGAGCGTGCTCATCAGACCGCTGACAGCCTGGATCACGCCATCGACGCCCGGCCGCTTGCGATTCGCGCCCGTCTGACCGAAGGCGGAGATCGAGCAGTAGACGAGCCGGGGATTCAACTGACGCAGTGCGTCGAAGTCGAGTCCCATCGATGCCATCACGCCCGGCCGAAAGTTTTCGACGAGCACGTCGGCCTCGCGCAACATGCGGCGAACGGCTTCGCGCCCCGCGTCGGTTTTCAGATCGATCGCGACGCTGTACTTGTTGCGGTTGACGCTGATGAAGGCCGGGCTTTCACCGCTGATCCACGGCGGGCCGATGCGCCGCCCGATCTCGCCGTCGGGCGGCTCGATCTTGACGACGTGCGCGCCGAGATCGGCGAGTGTCATCGAGCAGACCGGACCGGCGAGGACATGCGAGAAATCGATCACCCGCACGCCGTTGAGGCTGTCTCTTGGCATTTGTGATTGTCCTGTCTCGTGACTCGTCACTGCGACGAATCATGCCGACGAGAATAGGTACTCACCGGCCTTCCGGACAATCGACAATTTAGAAACGAGCCTTTGACTTTTTGTTAAAGGGTCGGCGATTCGTGAGCGCTATTCGTTGAGCAACGAGTGCAGCCATCGGCGGAAAATCTTCAGTGCATCGGATTGCGGACGCGCCGTCGGCCACGCGAAGTAGTACGTGTGATTGCCGCGGTCCAGCTCGAATGAAAACGGAGCGACGAGCAGACCGCTTTCGAGTTCGCTGCGCACCAGCGCCTTCTGCGCGATCGCGACGCCGTGCCCTTCGATCGCTGCCTGATACGCGAGCAGCGACGTTTCGTAGCGCATCTCGCGGCGTCGCCCGCTCAATGGAAGGCCCGCAGCCTTCAGCCACAAGGTCCAGTCTTCAGGGCGTGCGAGCGTGTGCAGAAGCGTTTCGCCCTGTAACTGCGAGCGCGCCTTGACCTGTCTCGACGGCGCGGCGACAGGCACCAGTTCGTTCGCGATCAGACGTTGCACGCGCAGACCGGGCCACTTGCCGTCGCCTAGCTGAATGCCGGCGTCGATATCCTCACGCGCGAAATTGAGCGGAGCCGGTGATGTCGTCAGTTGCACGTCGATGTTTTCATGCAGCCGATGAAAGCTCGCGAGACGCGGAATCAGCCAGCGCACCGCGAATGTGGCGGGCGAGCGGATCTTGAGCACGCGGGCGCGCCGTTCCGACGAACGCAGACTGTCGGTGGCTTCACGCAGCGCTGCGAAGAGCGGCATCAACTCCGCCAGATACCGGGCACCCGCCGAGGTCAGCTCAAGCCGTCCTTTCACACGCTCGAACAGATCGACGCCCAGATAGGCTTCGAGCGTGCGTACCTGCCGGCTGACGGCGGCGGGCGTCACGGCCAATTCGTCGGCGGCCTTGGAAATACTCAGCAGGCGCCCGGTCGCCTCGAACGCCCGGGTCGGATTCAACGGGGGAAGCAGTGCGCGACGTTCCATAGCCTGTCCGTGTGGAAGCATGTCGGGATTGTGGCGCGAAAATGGTCGAGTTCGGTAGGAGCCACTCGCCGGATAGTTGAATACTGAAGCGCCGCCGGTATCGACTGCCGCGCGATCATCGTGAGCAAAGCCGCTTTCCTGTCCCGACAAGGCCGCCTCGCAGCGCATATTCCGTTCCCGGAGAACGGGATAACAATCCTTTAACGGTGTTGCTAATCGATTAATTAAAATCAATCTTCTGACGATTGATCCGGTGAAGACGCGCGCCTAGACTGAAATCATTGAAGGCAACGAGAGCCTTGGAGACATCAAGGCCTAAAAAGATGAGCACCTTCGAAATCCAAGAAGGCATTCGAGAGATCAATCTTTCCTATCTCATCCTGGCGCAGCGAATCTTGCGCGAGGACCGCGCGATCGGCATGTTTCGCCTCGGGCTATCAGCCGAGGTTGCCGATCTGCTGATGAGCCTCTCGCTGCCCCAAGTCGTGAAGCTCGCCTCTTCCGATCAGCTGTTATGCGCGTTCCGCTTCAACGATCACATGCTGCTCTCCGCGCTGACGCAACCTCCGAAGCACGCCGACATCGCTTCGACGCATGCTGCGGTTCTATTGGCAGGCCAACCCGTCAAACTGCTGATCTAAGGCGCCGTCCTCCATGAACCTCATTGCAAAGAAAAGCCTGACCGAAGAAGCGCAAGAGGTGTTTCGCGCAGTCGCGCTCATCGAACTCGGTGCGCGCATGCAGGTCCTCGAAAGCGAACTCACGCTCTCGCGCGAACGTCTCATCCGTCTTTATCGTGAAGTGCGAGGCGTGTCGCCGCCAAAGGGAATGCTGCCTTTCTCCGCGGACTGGTACATGCCGTGGCTTTCGAACATTCACGCGTCGCTATTCTTCAACACTTATCTGTTCCTCAAGAACGAAGCGAGCTGCTCGCACCTCGATGCGCTGACCAAAGGATATCGGCTGTATCTGGAGCACTGCACGCGCAACGACGCCGAACCGGTGCTCGACCTGACGCGCGCCTGGACGCTCGTGCGTTTCTTCGAGGCGGAGATGCTGCAATTGACGCCCTGCTGCCGCTGCACCGGCAAGTTCGTCGCGCACAAGCATGACTTGCAGCACGGCGTCGTGTGCGGCGCCTGCCAGCCGCCGTCGCGTGCGGGCAAGACGAGGAAAGCGGCGGCACGCGCGGCCGTTCAGGCTTTTGCGTCGGTGACTGACGAGAATGTGATCGATCCGGCCGCGCTACCCATCTCCGCTGAAGCAGCTTGAGCCGTATGTTCAATCGCTTCGGGAGTCGTGATTCAGCGAATGCGCGTTCCATACTTTCCCGATCAACCACTGGAACAGCGAGTGGCCTTGTTCGTGCTCGGCGGGCATCGGAGTCGCGAGCTTGCCGAGCTTATCCTGCCGATACGCCAGAAGCTCGCACATTTGCTTCGCTACTTCCGGATGATCTTTGAGAAACGACGTCATGTCGTCCTTGGCCAGCTGAAATAGAACCGATGGCGTGAGCGTCGAGATCGATACTTGCATCGCGATTCCGGCGAGCAATCCCGCTTCCCCGAATGCTTCGCCCGGCCCGATGCGAGCAACCTCGCGAGCGCCTGCCGCTTCGACGACCGCGACCGAGAGCACGCCCGAATGCACGATCGACAAGCTATCGGGCACGGTGTCGGGCGCCAGGATCTGATGATTCGCCTGATATTCGTGTCGCGACAAACGCTTCGCGAGCCGCGTTATTTCCTCGCCTGAAAGGCTGTCGAACAAGTCGACGCGTCTTAACAAGGCTTCTTTTTCATCTCTCGATGCAAGCGCGGGCGCCGCTACGCCCAGCGCGCGCCATGCCACGCCAGCCGCGGTGAGATGGCGGTAGCAGAGGTCGAAGAGCTCGTTGCATACGGCGAGCTTTTTGTTCATGTCGTCGACGAAGGCCACCACTTCATACTGGACCGAGTTCGTCGTCGTGCGCTTCATGCGCGCGTATGGGGCCGGCGTCGCGAGAATCAGATTACAACCGGTAAGCGCGCGCCCGAGTCCGTCCAGCACGGTCTTCGGCCGCGCCTCGGGTTCGATCTCGAGGACGATCGATATGCCGTGGACGTCTCCCGGTCTGCTGTTATTGGTGATTTTCGCCTTCGCCGCGACAGCGTTAGGGACGATGAGCGTATTGCCTTGCCCCGTCAACAGATGTGTCGCGCGCCAGTTCATCTCGACGACCTTGCCCTCGACGTCGTCGATCGTCACCCAGTCACCTATCGCGTAGGGTTCCGTCGTGTTGATGACGATGCCCGCGAATACATCGCTGAGCGTGCTCTGGATAGCGAGGCCCAGCACGATCGCCAGTGCGCCCGATGTCGCAACGAGGCCGCGTACCGGCAGTTCGAGCACGAAGCCGAGCGCCGCCACGGCCGCCGCGAGAAACACCACAGCACCGAAAACATCCGAGAACAGCCGCTGTTTTCTCCAGGCGCGTGGAAGCAGCAGCGTGTCGAGTGAGAGCGTGAGCAGGCGCGCGCCCATCAACCACCAGATGATTTCGAGAATTTGCCCCGCCCAATGCAATTCGACGACGTCGGCGAACGGCGCCTGCGTGAACGGACTCAGACCCGACGAAAAGAGTACCCAGCTCAACAGAAAAAAGAGCGCGAGCCGTATGAAGAGCCGGGCCAGGTCGTTGTCGGGCAATCGCGCGCGCCATACGATCACGTCGATTGCGACGATGCCGAAGCCCAGAAGCAAAGGGTATTTCACGGATGCTCCTCTCGAGGAACGACTTCGAGAGAATACACATTTGCTGGCAACGCGCGCTAGCCACGGCTCGCACGCCGATGCGTCACAGGCGCTTCGGCGCCTCGTACCACTTCGGATGAAATGCCTTCACGAGCGGACCATCCGTACGAAGCGCGTGACATCCGTCGAGCTGGAACGGCCGCATGGTGCCGCTCGCGTTGATTTCCTCGCTCATCGTCTGAAATGCGGCGGTGGCCACCGCGCCGATGAGTTCGGTCAGATGCGTGCAGCCGCGCAAGCCGCCGAACAGGTTTCTGATTTCGCGCATGAAGCCCGGCGCGAGCTTCATGCCTTCGAGCTTGCGATAGTCGGGCGCGATCGTTTCGCAATGGCCGACATACGGCACGATGATCGATTCGGCCTTCGCCTCGCGGATGACGAAATCGACGCCGATGGTCATGCGCAGCATCATCTCGTGTACCGGATCGCCCGCCTTGACGATCACGCCATGGGAATCGCGATCGTATGACTTCGTGTCGCGCAGATGGCCTTCGATGTCGTAGAGGCCATCCGCGCGTCTGAAGCCTTGCAGCGTGATCTGGCGCGTGTGCAGCGGCACGCGATCCATCGTCACAGCGTGCTCGCGAGATCCGGCACGACCGAGAACAGATCGCCGACGAGACCGTAATCGGCGACACTGAAGATCGGCGCTTCGGGGTCTTTGTT